>JAGLRQ010000055.1 GCA_023136205.1 Candidatus Auribacterota bacterium | reverse complement strand
ACATTCTGGTTTATGTTAAAAAGATTATATAAATATGTAACCACCAAAGCCGAAAAAACACCAGCCGCGATATAAGAATGCCGGGAGGGTTTTAATGCTTCCCTGCCCAGCTTATACAGCAAAGAGCTTATAAAAATCATCAGCAATATGAATCCGGGCAAACCGGACTCTGCAATAATTTCAGGGAAATAGCTATGCGCGTGATTTGTAACATCCGCTGAAAGCGGTAACTTAAAATACTCCGGCGTAATATATTCGGGGTAGGACAGGAAATAAGTATACGGCCCGGTTCCCAAAATCAGGTTGTCTTTGATAAGCGCGCATGTACCCCTGTAAATCTGGTACCTTATTGCCGCTGTCCCTGAATTTCCTCCACTTTGTTCGAGGAATAAAACCAAACTGAGCCCGATTACAGCAAAAACAACAATAATCAGGATAGCCAATTTCCTCCACTTCTTATAAATTAAACTTATCGGAAGAAGTATCGCGACTCCGCAAATAAGTACGGCGGTCTTTGATTTTGTAAAGTAAAGCGCCAGAAGGTTAGCCAGGAACGCAAGACACCATAAAGAAACCATTACCCTGTTTTTCTTCCATTCTTTGAGATATTCCGCGATAATCACTATAATGATAGGTAAAGCGACCAGAAAAATATTTGAAAGAAGGAGGGTGTTACCAAAAAATATCTTTAATCTCCACGGCCTGTAAAAAAACACAATTACCAGCCCATACACCGCAAAAACGGTCGAAGAATAAACAAAAAGCTTAACAAAAAAACTCTTTAAATCAGGATTTGACACAAGAATATACTTAGAAAAAGCATAAATCAGAACAAGTGAAAGGTGAATAACCCAGCCTCTGCGGGCAAAGCCCGCGAAATCTGAAGTTAAAACACACAATCCCAGGTAAAACAAAAACAGCAGAAGAAAAACATCGTTTTTGTCAAAAAGATATACTTCCTTGCCTTTTCTGAGGTTCCAGAGGTAATATATTATGAAAAAGAGGAGGATAATCTGGACTATATATAACTTCCCCATGAAAGGGTTTATCAACCCCGGAATCCCCAGAAAAGGAAACAGAAAAATATATAGCGCCAGGAGAAAAATAAATGTTATATTCAAGCTAATTTTCAACTTAACCGCATTTAGGTTATAGATCATGGGTATCAGGTACCTGGTTTTGGGTGTCAGGGTTTAAATTCATATATCGTATAATAGTATCTTGTATATAACATCTTGTGAATAGTTTTTGTGTAATTATTTTTTATCTCCACCATCTCCTTTCTCACACTTTTTAAAATCCTGAAAATCTGAGTTAACCCCCTGCTGTTTCGCTTCGCAAAACAAATCACTGAGGACTATAGTCTGCGTCCAATTTCAATTCTCTTTATATTATAAAAAAAACGCACCCGAAAATAAAATCCGGGCGCGTTTTTTATCAATCTGAGCATTATTGCTTCTTCGTAGTAGTTTCTGCGGTTCTCCATGGACACCATGCCGCGTCACCGCCGATATAAACACAATTAATACCATCGTTGTCGTGATTCGCGGGAGTCGCGCCCCAGATAAGGCCGCAATCAGCATCATCTGCTTGAGTAAGTCCGGAAATATAACGATAACTCATAGAGTTGGTACCACCAGTAGCAATCGCTAACCCAGAAGCCGTATTCGAAATAGCATCCGTTGTGCTGGGACATACAAAAACGCGCCAGCTTGTCGCATACGAATACAAAGGCACAAGTGAATTAGTCCCTGCCGCGTAAGCGCCATAATTTACAAAATCCTCACCAAAATCCTGCGCGTACATGTGCATTGATGTTCCCAGCTGTTTTACGTTCGACAGACAGTTGACTCTTCTGGCTTGTTCTCTTGCTCTGCCTAACGCGGGCAAAAGCATTCCGGCAAGAATAGCTATAATTGCGATAACAACCAGAAGTTCAATCAGGGTAAAACCCTTCATTCTCTTCATGTTAACTACCTCCTTTCCTTTTTTTTTTACGATTTTTATAGATTTATCTCTTCCACCTACACCTACAGTAAACCATATTTAATCAACTAATTCAATAGGGGTACTGCGTGAAAATGACGCATCCAACCCACAGGCCTGTTGCATAAACCTATTTCTTCAATAACATGCCCAATTTCTGCATCTGATAACGAAGCGCGTGCCTGCTTAATTTGAGAATTTTCGCGGCTTTAGCGACATTACCTTCCGACCTCTTTATCGCAAGTTTGATCAGCCCTTCCTCATAATTCGAGACCTCTTCCTGATAATCAATCCCCGATTCCGGAAGTTCCGCGGGCGCTTCTTCTTTTACTCGTCTTTTCCCCGGCTTTATAATTCCTTCGGGGATGCTTTGTAAACCTATCTTATTCGACTTCTCAAGGACGACCGCTTTTTCAATAACATTCTCCAGTTCTGAAACATTTCCGGGCCAACTATATTTAACAAACACTTCCTTTACAGGAGGCTCAAAACCATTAATAATCTTACCCGTAAGAACAGCATATTTCTTTAAAAAATAATCCATTAAAAGAGGCATATCCTCCTGCCGTTCTCTTAAAGGAGGGATTTTAATATTTATAACATTAAGCCGGTAGAAAAGGCCTTCACTGCACCTGCCTTTCTCCACTTCCTTTTCCAGATCCCTGGTTGTCGCGGCAACAACTCTGACATCAACTTTTATCTCTTTACTGCCTCCGTTTCTGACGCACTTTTGGTATTTAAGAACATTCAACAGCTTTTTCTGAAGCCCGGCCGGAATATCACCGACTTCATTAATATACAGTGTTCCACTTTGAGCAACCTCAAAACAGGACTTTTTTGATCCCAAAGGGGCGGATACGGCTCCCTTCTCATAGCCAAATAACTCAATTTCAAGATCTTTATCCGAAACACCCGCGCAGTTCACGCTGAAGAAAGGATTGCCCCCTCTCGCGCTGTGAAAATGCAGTGCCCGCGCTATAAGTTCCTTACCCGTGCCGTCCTCGCCTTCTATAAGAACCGGTGAAGATGTAGGAGCAACTACATAAATCAGTTTGCAAATTTCCCGCATCCGCCCTGAGTTCCCCACAACTCCCCTGAGCCCTGTTTCATTCGACAGCTCTCCCACAAGCCTTTTATTTTCCAAAATTAGCCTGTTATGCTCAAGGCCTCGTTTTACGATTATCAAAAACTCCTCCGGATCAAACGGTTTTGATATATACTCAAACGCTCCATCTTTTATCGCCTTTACGGCAAGTTTGGGAGTCGCGTAAGCGGTAATCATTATAAACGCGGTCTCAGGAAAATCCTTTTTCACCATATTCATAAATTCAAATCCGTCAATTCCCTTCATCTTCGCGTCAGTAACTATGAGATTAAATTTTTCATTATCACAAATTGAAAGCGCCTGCTCAGCGCTGAGCGCGGTTACGACACTGTATCCGTTCTTCCTTAAGATAACGCAAAGGGTTTCAAGCATACCTTTTTCATCATCAACAATCATTATCTTGCTGTTTAAGATATTATTTTTTGCCATTTTTGAAAACCGTCCTTATTGGAAGAGTAACAATCATTTTCGTACCTTTCTTACTGCTTTGCAAAGATATTTCTCCGTTATATGTCTCAACTATGGATTTAACAATAGCCAGCCCAAGCCCGGTTCCCTTCGACTTTGTTGTCACAAAAGGATCAAAAACCTTGTCTTTTAAATCTTTATCTATCCCTTTGCCGGTATCTTTAAAAGATATAACAATTCTGTCCGGCGGAGAAAAATAATCAGTTTTTATCCTCAAAGCCCCTCCATCCGGCATAGACTGTTTCGCATTTGTAACTATATTGGTTATAATCTGCCTCATCTGCAAAACATCAAAATAGATAGACGGAATATCCTTCCTGTAGTTTCTTATGATTGTAACATTTTCAAGGAATATTTCCGGATTCAGGCTTTCAATTACCTCATCTATACACGAATTAATATTCACTTTTTCAATCTTTCCTTCAGAAAGGCGGGAATAATTCAACAAGTCGCTGATTATCCTATCGGACCGCATGGTCTCACGCTTTATAACTCCAATCTGTTTTTTTGTCAAATCAGAAGATACTTCAGGAGAATTCTCCAGCAGATACGCGGCATTCATAATTATTCCAAGAGGGTTTTTCAGCTCATGGGCAATGCTCGCGGCAAGCTTTGCCGCAAACGAAAGCTTTTCCGACCTGACAGTCATCTCCTGGAATTCCTCGCCCCTCCTCCTCTGGTAAACCAAAATAGTATATATGCCCCAGCAGCAAACGCTTACAAGAATAAGAACAGACACTTTAAGCCAGAAAATCTGGTTTGACAGAAAAGCCGCGGTCTGATCGTGCGAATAAATAGCAATAATATAAAAAAGTATAAAACTAAGGTTTATCATTGACTGCGTTCTTATGCGGGGAAAATCAACCGCGTTACGTATTATAAGCCCGCAGTACAGCCAGTAAAACTCGCTTTCAAGGCCCGTTGTAAAATAGATTAAAAAACTTAAAAACAAATTATCAATTATAGAAAGAAAAAAAGCGGAAACCTGAACTGCTTTAAAATTAAATTTTCTCTGCCCGATTTTTATAAGGACAATCATAAAAAAAAGGTTGCCAAGAACATACATCCAGAACTGATATCTATGGAAAGCGAACTTTAATTCATGGGCTTCTCTCACCGACCATAAAAAAAAGGCCAGGATCAGTATCATAAGAAATTTGGCAGGAAACATTATATATTTTTCAACTATAATTATCCTGCGAAAGTGCCTGATTTTTTCGTCTGCGGTAATTTGGGTTACTTTCATAAAAGATTATGTTCCTTCAACAAGGCTTTTTATGTACTCCTCTGTGGAATCTTTCGCGGAAATAGAGGCTGCCTCTAATGAACCTGTTACAAACTGCTGAACATAGGGGTTGTTTGAATTCTTAATCTGATCGGGGGTACCAAGCTCAATTACCCTGCCTTTGAATAAAACAGCCATTTTATCGGCAATCCTGAACGCGCTTTGCATTTCATGAGTTACCACCACAGATGTCATGCCGAGCTTTTTGCTTAAATCCATAATAAGCTTGTCAATAACGGCGGCAACAATGGGGTCAAGGCCGGCACCAGGCTCATCATAAAAGACTATGTGGGGGTCAAGAGCTATAGCGCGGGCAAGAGCCGCTCTTTTTTTCATGCCTCCGCTTATCTCCGCAGGCATTTTATCTTCAAAACCAACAAGCCCTACCTGCGCAAGTTTCATCTTAACTATTATATCAATTATGCGTTTATCCAGTTTGGTATGTTCCTTAAGCGGTAAAGCTACATTTTCGGCAAGTGTTAGAGAGTTTAAAAGAGCTCCCCCCTGGTACAACATACCGAATTTACGCCTGACCACATCAAGCTCTCTGTCAGTCATATGGATAATCTCATCTTCATCAATATAAACTTGTCCATCATCCGGTTTAAGCTGTCCGATCAATATTTTGAGCAGCGTACTCTTGCCGCAACCGCTCCCCCCCATAATCACCATGGTTTCACCCTTTTCTATCTTGAGGTTAATACCATCAAGTACCCGGCGATTATCGTATATCTTAACCAGATTTTTTACTTCTATTATTGACATTTTTTTCCCTAAACAAAATAAAACCAGGCGTTAAACAAACAATCTATTATAATTATAAACATAATTGATTGAACAACTGACTTAGTGGTGGAAATTCCAACCCCAGCGGAACCGCCGCTAACGGTAAGCCCCTGATAGCACCCTATCATGGCTATAACAATCGCAAAGGCAAAGCTTTTCAGCAGCCCCGTACCGATATCTTTAAGAACCAGATAATCAAACGTAAGCTTAAGATAATAAGCTGAATTCAGATGCAAATTAAAACGGCCTATGACATATCCGCCCAACATCCCTACACAGTTAGCAACAATAGTCAGGCAGGGCAGCATGATAACCAGGGCAAGCAGTCTGGGAACCACCAGAAACCTTACAGGCTTCAATGCCATGGTTTCAAGGGCATCAACCTCTTCGGATACAGTCATTGTGCCTATTTCCGCAGTTATAGCAGACCCCACTCTTGAAGCTACAACCACCGCGGCCAGGAAAGGGCCTAACTCCCTTGTAAATGAAACCCCGACAAGCCCGGCCATAAGCTCCTGGGTTCCTACCTGCTTCAACTGGTAAGATGTGAGCATTGCCAGCGTAATTCCGAAGAAAAAATTTACAAGGGCCACAATCGGAACAGACCCGACGCCTATCAGATTCATCTGAGCAAAAACCGCACCCGGCTTCAGCATCTGGCCTTTAAAAGGCGCTATAAAAATCCAGTAAAGCGTCTGCATAAAAATCTTCCAGATGCTTCCAAGATGCCTGAAAAAAATTAAAGTTGGTTTGCCAAGACTACCCAAAAAGTTTCTCATTTATTTCTTCCCGTAATTAATAATGACTTTTATTAAATTTCTTACTACACACAAACTAAAATCCGAAACCCTAATATCTAAATCC
>JAGLRQ010000054.1 GCA_023136205.1 Candidatus Auribacterota bacterium | reverse complement strand
AAACAAATTCAAAATTTTAAATATTCGAATTTTGGATTTACATCAAAATCCAATCAAAGCAACTAACATATTTTTCTGCCGCCTGAAAATAAGTTAACATAACTAATTATTTTTCAACGTTGCAGCAACCAGCGTTAAATCATCATGCTGCGGAGCTCCCTTTGAAAAACCAACAACCTTGTCAAGGATGCACTCAATTGTTTTTTCGGGATTAATGTTTCCGTCTTTTATAATATCAAAAAATCTCTTTTTCCCAAACTCTTCCCTGGATATATTTCTTGCTTCAATAATACCATCTGTATAACCGATTATGGTTTCGCCGCCTCTTAACTCCAGAACCGTTTCCCCAAATTTCACATCCGGGACAACCCCAACAGGAAGCCCCGGCTCACAAACAGCTTCACTAATGCTGCCCCTGCCATCGCAAATCAGAAAAGGGTAATGCCCGGCATTCACGGATATAAGAGTTTTCTTTCTTGAATCAACTATACCAATAAGAAGGGTTACAAACATCCCAAGAATGCTTTTCTCCACTAGAATGTTATTTATCTTTTCCATAAGTTTTCCGGGTTTAGCGAAAAGAGAAGCATGAAATCTTATTTCGCTCATAGCTTTAACCATAAAAAGGGCCGCGGGTACACCCTTTCCCGAAACATCTCCTACAACAATTCCAACCCGTCCGGCACCAAAATCGAGAAAATCATAAAAATCCCCCCCAAGCTCCAGCGCGGGAATGTTTTTTGCGTCCAATAACAAACCGTCATACTCCGGAAATTTGGAAGACAGAAAATTTTGCTGTATCTGATGTCCAATTTTCAGTTCATCTTCAACTCTTTGCTTTTCAAGAAGGCTCGTGTGCATCCTTGCATTCTCAATCGCTATGGCAGCCATACTGGAAAAATTTCCCAGAAGCTCCTGGTCTTCTGAATCAAATCCCTTCTTATGTTTGGGGTTCAACACCTGAAGGACCCCAATTGTTGTATCCTTAACCTTCAAAGGAACACACAAAACGGCCCGCGTCTTAAACCCTGAATATTCATCAGCTCTTCTAAAATGTCTCGGGTCATTCTCCACATTATTTATTAAAAGCGGCTTTTCTTCCCTGGCAACCCGGCCGGCTATTCCCTGCCCCGGCTCAAGCCTGATTTCTTTCACTTTGTCACCTGATTTTCCATGAGCTATCTTAAAAACCAGTTCCTTTGTGCTCTTGTCTATCAGCATAAGAGCGCTTGCTTCTACCTCCATAATTTTTCCCGCGACTTTCATAGAGCGATCAAGAAGTTCGTCTATATCAAGAGTGGAGTTTATTATCTCACTAACAGCAAACAACTTCTTGAAATCTGATAATTTCTGCTGTAATTTTTCTAAATTTTTTCCCTTTTCAGCCGCGTCAGTCAATTCTTTTCCCTTTAACCCCATACACCCTAACCTTTTTGTCTTTGCCCTTTACCGAAACTTCATCTAAAAAGTCTATCCCAAAATCATCCTTTACACAATTATAAGTTGGCTCAGTTATTATAACCCTGTAAGGATATTCCCTTGTAAGCGCCTGAACCCTCGATGCAAGATTTACATTATCCCCGATAACCGTATAGTCATAGAACTGGCTTGAACCCATATTTCCAACCATCATAAGCCCGCTATTGATCCCAATTCCAATGTCTATAGGCTCAACCCCTTTTTCAACAAATTCCCCCTGAAGTGCCTTCAGTTCTTCGAGCATATCAAGGGCGGCAAGAACCGCAAATTTCGCGTGGCCTTTTTGTTCCACCGGAGCATTCCAGAAAGCCATAATTTCATCACCGACATATTTATCAAATGTCCCATCATGCAAAAGTATAACCCTGGTCATCCTGTCCAGGTATTCGTTAAGCACCGGGACTACCTCTTCAGGAGCTTTTTTCTCACAATAAGGGGTAAACCCCTTAATATCGGCGAACAACACGGTAATATCCTTCCTTTCACCGTGAAGGTTCAATTTTGAGGGATCCCGTAAAAGCATTTCCATTATATTATTTGAGATATACCGTCCAAGGATTTTCTTAACATACTTTTTATCTTTTGACTCAACCACATATTTGTATATAACAGCGCTTCCAAAACAGATGCTCATGGCCGTATACGGAGTAACAATATCTATATACAAATTATGGTTTATAAAAAACCAGAAAGCAGCCAATATAAATCCCGCAATAAAAACGACCGAACATGTAACATAAAACCATGACTTATAGGAAAGTTGAATAAAACCGATAGCACCGGAAAGCAATAAAACTATCAGCAATCTCCATACGAAAGGAGGCTCCTTTATATAATCCTTTAAAAGTACTGTATTCAAAGCATTGGCATGGATAAGCAATAACGGTAACTTCTCCGAAGAAATAGGAATAAGGCCTATATCGTATCCGCCTGTCATACCAACACCGTAAATAACCATCTTTCCGGAATAATCCGATAAAGGCACAACCGGGATTTTACCCTCTGACATCAGCTTGTCTGAATTCAATACCTGTATCGCGGGATCTCCCTTAAATTCTTTTAAACCACCCCGAAAATTAATCCTCAAATTTCCGCATTTATCAACAGGAATTTTTATGTCGGTGCCGGAGATAGAAACAACACCTTTCTCAATTTTTATATCAGATATTTCTTTATTCAAGAACCTGCAAAGAAGCACGAGGGAAAAAGAAGGATAAACATTCCCGGAATATTTTATAAGCAGTGGCGTTTTTCTAACCACGCCGTCAGATTCCCCGGGAGCATTGGTAAAGCCCAGTAACCCGCAATCTCTCAGTTCAGCAACAGGAAGCTGATAACTCTCTGCCTCGGAAATTTTATTTACAAAATCATCATTAACAATATTCAGCCGGTACTTGTCCAGAGTCCCATCCGATTCCTCTTTGATATAGTCCCTATAATAAATCCCTTTATCATCTTGTTTCATTCTGAAATAATAGGGCAAGATAGTTCTTCCTGTAAGAGATGTACAATATTTAAGCGCCTCAAGGCCTTTGTTCTGACTCTCGTGTGATTCAAATCTTATATCAACGCCGGTCGCCGCAATATTTGTCCGGGACAAAAAATTTAAAACCCCGGCATGATTAATCCACGGCCACGGCCATTTATCGCCGCGCTGAACAGACTGGTCGTCAACAACAATTATTCTTATAGTATCGGAAATATTTTCCCCCACACCCATTTTCATCATATAGTCATAAAAAATATTCTTGAAGTGACGAATAGGAGGAGTAAGGCAAAAAAGATACCCTGAAAGGGCAGAAAAAATCGGTATTATTAAGCATATCACTAATATTTTTGACTTCTTCATATATACATATAAGATTAACACAGAATAACTCAGATTAATATAAATTTGCTTGTCTGGCACCATGTTTAACGTTATCATATATAAAAGAGAAATTATAATCAGTTCTCCTGCATGGCGGGCTGGCAGAAAAAGACCCAAGGGGATAATACACTATGAAAAAGCTATTGTTATTCTTCATAATACTGTCTTTAATTTCACCTGCTCTTGTACTTTCAGGAACGATAAAAACCACTAATGTTTCCGGCAACGTGTGTTACACCAAGCCTCCTAAAACTGTCTGGCAAGCGCTGAAACCGGAAATGACTCTCATAAAAGAAAGTTCCATCCGCACTGAGACCCTGTCTCTTGCAGACCTTGAAATAGATAAAAACAATAAATTCAGAATAATGGAAAACACTGAAATCAAAATTCAAGCTCTTGAAGACCCTGAAACTCTGGAAAGCGGTAAGGTTATCAAGCTTGTGAGCATAAAACTTTATAACGGTTCAATCGGGGCAAAACTGAATAAGCTTCCGGAAGGTGTTCGCGTAAATATTGAAGGCCCTTCGGCTGTTGCCGGGGCAATGGGAACAGGCTTCATTGTTTGTGCTGATAAAAAAATTCTTAATACTCGCGTTTCTGTAATTGACAGCAATGTAATGGTCTCAAGCTTTGATTCACCTGATAAAAGTATTGTGGTAACCCCTTTAAAGGAAGTAGCAGTAACCCCATGGAAATCAGCATCTCTAAGAGCGAGGGGAACCGGTGTTCTCTCTGAAGCTATACTCGGAAAATTAAAAATTGAAAAAATCAAAGGCGCAATACCTGTTTACAGTGAGGGAACCGCGGACAATAAAGAAAATGCTAAAAGCGCCGCTCTTTTTAACTTAAGCGAGAAAATTTATTCGGTAAAAATTTCCGATGAGAATACTATTTCAGATATAGTGTATTGTGACCCGGAGATAGCTTCAAAGCTTCTTGATGAAATCTTAAACACAAAAATCACAGCTTGTATCACTAATGAATCGGGAACGGTAACAGCTAAGGCAGAAATAGCGCTTGATGTCATAGAAAAAGCAATCAATAAAAAAATAGCTTATGTTAGAATACCTGTTCAAAGGATAACACTCAAAGAATACGGAAGTAAATTCGGGCCGCTGGCCAGGGTTACAACAAGAAGAGCAGCTGTGATTGACGGTTACAGAAGGCTGGCGGAAAAAATCTACGGAACAGTAATAGACTCGAAGACTACTTTAAATGATTATGCAATAGCAAATGATGTCATAAAACAAAGTGTGGAAGGCATAGTAAAAGGAGCCCAAGTCGTAAAGGAAAAATATTATTCCGACGGTTCAATAACTGTCGAAGCCATAATCTCGGGAAAGAGAATAGTATCCGAAATTTCATCAGTAAAACCCGATATAAACTTTGGGACAAATTACGTTTCTTCACCTGAAAATATCACATTAAAATCATATTCATCTTTTAGGGGTATTTAATGTTTGTTTTCCTAAGACTTGCACTTGCCCATTTCCTTGCTGACTTTCCGTTTCAGACTTCAGAAATTTATAATCTGAAAAAAAGAAAGTTGAGGGGGCGGATCTTTCACGGAACAATTGTAGCAATAATGTCTTTTGTTCTTCTACTGCCTTTCTATAAGAATATATGGGTATGGGGAATCTGCCTATTTATAGGCATAACACATTCTTTGATCGACTGGGCAAAACTGGTGTGCACAGATAAGAAACAGAATGCAAACCATTTTCTGGGTTTTATAATTGACCAGTCAGCTCACCTTACAATAAATTCTATTATCTTTTTAACACCTCTAAAAAACATTGTTTCAGCAAATATGCGAAACCTAACGCTCAATACTATTTACAATAATAACATTTATATAATTTACGCGATCTCTTATATCGCCGTCACTTTTGGTTTTATATATTTTATCGATACTTTCAGAATGACCTATTTAAAAAACATTTACAAGCCATTGGACACAAAAGAAAAGGCCATTGGAGTCGCGGCAAGAGGGATCATCCTCACGTTGGTTGCCGTTCCTGGAGATTTTTACCCGGCAATTGTTCCGGTTATATTAGCTGAAATATATTTGTTAAAATCAACCGGGTTAAAATCAAGCTTTGCTAATTTTATTATCGGAACAATTCCCGTTATTATCATAGGATTACTGCTGCGGTTTTTTACTTGAGAAAACGTAAAAAAGTACGATGTATTAACTCTGTTTTACCAGGTATCCTCTCTCAAATCCTCCGCCCGCGATAATCTTGGCTTTGGAAAATTTTTCTTCAACAGAATATACCTGAACTCTTCCAGTCTTTTCCGATTCGCAGCCCAAACTGATACCTGTATCAGGGTCAATCAAATCTTCCCCAACCGAATATATGGCAAACTCATCTCCAACCTGAACGCCTGAGTCTGCGCCACAGTTTAAATAAACATCCTCTCCTTTTACGGTAACAACCTTTCCCTGCCAGGAAACATTTTCAAGCTCAGCGCAAATCCATGCTATTGCCACATCAATAGCAGCCTGTGTCGCTTTGCCAAGAGGCGCTTTTTTAAAATTGGACGTTCCAATTCCCCAGCCTGAACGCGCATAGCCTATACTCATGCCGGAGGACTTGGCCTTTCCTTCCACCCTTTTTGATGCAATAACCTGGCCGGTGGTCACATCATAAAGCCTTACATTAACCGCAACATGCGCAAAAGAGCCTGAGCCTCCAAAAGAAAACCCTTTTATTGTAATGCCGGCCCCGCCCCCTGAACTTCTTTCAGCAAATTCTGTTACCGCTCCGCTCACAAGTATCTGGGCATTCAACAGTTT
>JAGLRQ010000053.1 GCA_023136205.1 Candidatus Auribacterota bacterium | reverse complement strand
TCCTGAAGGATACCCTGAATATTCTGCCTTTCCACGACAATAAAACTACCCGAATTGGTAAGGGAAGTGGTAACCATTTCTGCCATGCCGCTGCCAAGATTCCATTCGGAACTGAACCCCGCTTTGTTTTCGAAATCAGAAACTGCTATGGTTTTTTTTATGCCGGCACCGGCATAAGAAACCAAAAGAACAAAAACCCAAACAAATATACATGATAAAAACCCTTTCATAAAAACCCTCCCCTTTAGAAATCACAATTTACAAACAACAAATCACAAATAGGAACAAGTGTTTCGGTCATTGTAACTTTGGATTTGGAATTTGTGATTTTCCCTATTGAGATATTACTGTACCCTCCTCGGGCAATGGAACCGGTGGTGGTGGAATAAATTTAATTATATCTCCCCTCTCAAATTTTCCGCCCGAAACAGAATCTGCAAGCGAAAACTTATCTTCAACTTCGAAAACCTTAACCAATCCTATTTTTTTTGTCTCAAAACCAAGAGACAGCCCTGAATCAGGATCAATAAGCTCCTCGCCCTTTCTGTAAACCTCAAATTCATCACCGGCTTTAACATTGGAATTCGCGCCGCAATTAAGATATATTTTACCGCCTTTGATAGTAACAACAGTACCCTGCCATGAAACCTTCTGCATCTCCAAACAGATATAATAGACCGCTTCGTCAATCGCTTGTTGAGTTACCTTACCAAGTGGAGATGCTTTAAAGTTATCAAAATCAACCCCCCAATCACTTTCAGAATAGCCGATACTAAGGCCGGAAACATTCCCCTTGCCTTCAACACGCTTAGAGGCAATTACTTCACCGGCAGTAGTATCATACATCCTTATATTAAGGGCTACATGAGCAGTGGCTGATTTCACCCCCAGAGAAACACCTTTATATTGAAAAAGGCTTCCAGAATCAAAAAAACGCTGTGAAAATTCTGTTATGGCTCCGCTTACAAGAATCTGAGCATTTAAAAGGCGCCCTATCTCAGGGGCCCCGACATTAATTGTTCTGCCGCTTACAGAAAAATCCTGTTCCTGAATAATACCCCGGATATTCTGGCGTTCAACAACAATAAATCTGTTCGTGTTTACCAGGGAAGTGGTAAGCATTTCTGCCATACCGTTTCCGAGATTCCACCGCGCTTGAGCACCTGCCTTGTTCTCGAAATCGGCAACCGCTATAGTCTTTCTCGGCCCAACAATAGGAGGAAGCACCATCTGCTGGACAACTTTCTTTTTCTTCTTTTTTCGGGCCGGCCTTTCTTTTCTATCGTAAGATGTTCTTCTCCTCGCGGCAGCAGTACCATCAAGGCCGACAACAGCAATAATCAAAAAAGACATGCCCACTATAAAAAACCATCTTTTCATAAAAAGCATCTTAATACCCCTGTAAGTTCTTAGCACACCACAAATTATATACAGATAATACACCACTCAATGTAAAAGTGTTACAATCTTATAAAAAATCTAAATCTATCCTGTTTTGAGTTTTTCCCTTAATTTTTACATCAACATCAGGAAGGGTATTTATTATCTCTTCAAAACCTTTATACAATGCCCCGTCAATTGTTACATCTATAATCACTACATCCCTTGAAAAACTTCTTTCGTTTACACTTCTTACGCCCCTGACCTGCTCAAGTGCCTTCTCAAAAGCAAGGCGGTTATCGGCGTCAGCATTAAAGCCGACAATCTGAATATCCATTGTATTGTAAACTTTGGTTCTCCAGTTTTCAACTATTTGGTCCATCATTTTCCCTGCCAGCTTCACGCCTGCTTCCTTGGCTGCTTTGCGCGCCGAAGGGACTCTTCCTCCGGCCCTTGCCTGGGCACTGGCACCGTCTGAAACTATAACCTGGGCAGAATCAACATCAATAGCTTTTGCGGTGGCCTGCGCTTCATAGGCAAAGACACAAACGCCATACGGCCAGCTGGAATCAACTAAATCGGAAGAGACCTGTCCAACTACAATAACCTCAGCTCCGAACCTCCTGCCAAGAGCAACTGCTTCTGTAGGATTTTCATAGTAAACAGCAGCATCCCGTAATTTCACGGCTTCCATTTGAGCTTTATCTATCAGTTTAAAATCGTTGTTCAAAAAACTCTTTTCCATTCCGGTTTGAACCGTTTGTCCGGGTTGCTCAAGGCCATCTACGGTCTCAGAAAAAACAATCATGATTCTGGGTTTGTTAAGCTTTTCCTTGACTATATTAAAAGCTTTAAGGTTCTTTCTTAGGGTACCCAGTAAAACAACAGCTTTAACCCTTGTTTGATAAATCCCCCCTTCACCATTATTATCATCTACAATCTCATAACTCTTTACATATCCTTTTACCTCTGAATAAACCTGGTCATCCAGCAGCTGAAAATTCTGGACCATAGTTTCAGAATCAATAAGGCTGCCCACCGCTTGTTCCACAGCATTCCTTAAAGCACGGTTAATCGCCTCATCTCTCGCGCTGAGAACAGCATCCGGGCCGACCCCCCTTACGGCAGCCATGCCCTTCGCCACTATAGTAGTTTCCATCTGAGCAAAAACGCAAGTTGTTACAAATATACAAACGAAAAATAATAATATTAACCGTTTCATTTCAACCTCCCCTATTCTACAACAACTTCTCTTGTTTCAACCACGGTCCTTTCGGTAACAACATACTTTTCGGTACATCCCACAATTACAATTGAAATGACAGAAAACAAAACTATTAAAATTACAGCCTTTTTCATTGGATCCCTCTCTTTCTAAACCAATTGTATTTACCAGCCAAAGACATCAATTTATTTTACCTGCTTTTTTTTATGGAATCCCATAAACCCCGCAATAAAATCGAAACTGTTACCTCAACGCTTCCATCCTCAAGAAAAAGAGGATCGCTTACTTTAGCACCTGCCATAAAAGTTTTGACTTTCGCATTCACCTGGTCATTTTGAACAGCAAAATCCCTGACAGTTGTATTCGCGTCAATTTTTACTCCATAAATAATCTCAGCAAGATTTCTTCTTGCGTCTACCTCAGCCGCCCTACCCGCATTAAGCTTTGCAACGGTTCCGGCCTCACCTTCCCTCGGAACCCCATAACCTTTGGCTGACACAGCCTGAGAAGCCCAGGAAGGCGCAGAAACAGCCTGGGAAGGGGCCTGAGACACAGGCCCCTTTTCTATATATTTCTCCGGAGGAACACCGGAACCAGTCGCTCTTATCACGCGAATATTCTGCTGAGTTACAACCTCTTCCCACCTTACTTTCTTCCACCTTACTTTTCTAAATCTATAGCCTCTTCTTTCAAACCGTTTCCATATTTCATGAACTTCTTTTATTACATCCACTATAGTTACTTCAACATCACATTCAGCTATTCCGTCAGGCAAATATCTGTACGGGCCTGACAAACGAATGCCTTTTATATACGTGTCCAGTGCAGTATTTATCTGATCATTCTCCGCCACAAAGTCTCTGACATAAGTACTTGAAGTGATTCTTACTCCTTTAACCTTTTCAGCAAGATTTCTATACGCATCAACCTTTGCAGCTCTTTCAGCCATCAACCTGCCACGAGCTGTAACTCCTTCCCAGCCGGGTATCCCATCGGTAATCCTAGCAGGTTTAGTCTGTAAATTCTCAGAAGGATCAGCGGTTCTGATCGTCCCCGAACCTTCAACCTCTATCACCTTATACTCCTTATTGTAAGTCTCTATCTGCTGAATTTTTGTATGCGTCCAAAAAAGAAACCTTGTTTTCTTGTAGTATGTTTTAATAAATTTAACTACCTGTTCTAACGTAAGCCTGGCTCTTAAAGTGTAAACTTCACCATCCCATCTATCGCTTCCCGGAACAATGGCAGCGCCTTTTATAAAATGATCAAATGATGTATTAATCTGGTCGCTTTCCGCGACAAAATCCCTGACATAGGTGTTAGCGTCTATTCTAAGCCCTTTCACCCTTTCAGCAAGATTTCTATAGGCATCAACCTTCGCCGCTCTTTCCGCCATAAGCTTCTGCTGACCTTTGGCTGTAGCATAAACCGGCATACAAACCAGAGGCATACTCAAACTCGCCATCAAAACCAGTACTCCTAATTTCCTTAACATTTCATCCTCCTTCCTTACCATGGGTCATTGGTTGTGGGTTTTAGGTTCTGGGGAATACAAATTTCTCCTCACCCTTGACCCATGACCCTACTTGGGTTTCATTCCTAACCATTCCTGTTCACTTACTGCAAAAGTTTTTCTATCGATTGAAACCAATTCATCATTATAAACCTTTATGCCCTCTCTTTTGCAAACTCTTTTTTTACTAATTCCAGGCATTTCCAGAATAATCTGAACCGTTCCGTCTTTGTAATATCTTGTTTCTACGCATCTCGCGTCAACTATATATCCATTTGATTTTATGTTGCCAGACTTTATAGCCCTACCTGAAAAACCAGCAAGGGTTCGGGCAAGATTCCTATAAGCGTCAATGATCGCCGCCCGGCGAGCCATAAGCCTCTTTTGAGATTTCCCATAATACGAAGATACCGGAGGCTTCCCCGTACCAACAACTCTTATCTTCCCTCCCTCAACTATAACGCAATTCGATGAGAATAATTTTTCGTCTCCCAGAACATCTTCAGGGAAGAGGCAGGTGCCGCAAAAAGCGGCACCCAGGACTAATGTAATTATAAGCTTTTTCATAAAATTACCACCAACGATTGTTTTCTTCTACAATTACAACAGGCTCAGAATAGTTAGCAGCATATGTAGTTGTATACGTTGTGTATGAAGGAACATAATACGTGTTTGAAGAACGGTGCCTTCTTGGTGAATAAGGAACATAATACGTGTTTGAGGAACGGTACCTTCTTGGTGAATAATGCCTTGGTGTTTGATAATAATGTCTTAAACGTCTTGGCGCATAATATGAGTAACCATAATATGCTCTCTGCTGTGGGAGTAAGTTCCCGCTCAAAAACTGATACGCTGTAACTCCTGCAAGTATTTTGCCTGCTGTAGCCCATTCTTTCTCTCCTGCCGAAGCAGTTGTAATAACTCCTGTTGCCATTGATACTGCAACCAACATTAAAATTAGCTTTTTCATCTTGCACCTCCTTTGCCCAGTTTATAACAGAGCAAAAGCCATGCCATTTAATCCCTCATATACTTAAAAAATACACTATACCGTCGATAAAAAAAATAGAGAACTTTTTAAGTATCAAACAAAAGCCCCTTCATATATTACAACAATAAAAACAATGGTTGCATTTTGGAGCAACGCCAGATAGAATATATTATATAACCCCTTATGAAATAGATAGTTATAAAACATTGCTTCAAAATGAAGCATGTCATATAATGAAACATATTGAAAAAGGAAATTGACAATGGAAACTAAAGAAACTACTGAACTTTTTAAAGATATCGGAAAAACAAACCTTCTAAAACTTTTTGAAATAAATCAGATCATCAATTCGACTCTGGACATCACAGAAGTCCTGGAACGAGTACTGAAAACGGCAAGTGATGTTTTAAATTCTGAAGCAAGTTCTATAATATTGATTGAAAAAAACGCTAATTACCTTGCATTTAAAACAGTTACCGGTAAAAAGGCAAACGAGATAAAGAATTTTAAGATAAAGGCGGGACAGGGGATTGCAGGATGGGTAATAAATGAAGGGAAACCCACCATCTCCAATAATGTCCAGGAAGATAAACGATGGTTCGGAGATATAAGTAAGAAACTAAATTACCCGACACGTTCGATTATCTGCGCCCCCATAAAAATAAGGGGGAAAATAATTGGAGTAATCGAAGTTATCAATAACAAATCCGGCAATTTCGATGATAAAGACCTTTCTTTGCTGGTCGCATTTACAAACCAGGCAGCTATCGCCATTGAAAATGCCCGACTTCATAACGAAATGGGGATAGAAGTCAAAAACCTGAAAACCCAAATACCCCAATCAACAAAAATGATAGGATCCGGCAATAAAATGAAGGCCGTTCATGAACTAATAAATACCGTCGCGGGGACTGATTCTACCATACTGATTCGAGGTGAAAGCGGTACCGGCAAAGAACTCGCAGCAAGGATGATCCACATAAAAAGCCCGAGGAAACATCATCCCTTCATATGTATCAATTGCTCAGCTCTACCGGAAACATTGCTTGAAAGCGAACTCTTTGGACATGAAAAAGGCGCTTTTACAGGAGCTGTTGCCAGAAAAATAGGACGATTCGAGCTTTGCGCAAAAGGAACTATTTTCCTGGATGAAATCGGAACGCTATCACCCCATATCCAGGTAAAACTTTTAAGGGTTTTGCAGGAAAAAGAATTTGAAAGGGTAGGCGGAACGGAAACCATAAAATCCGAGGCCCGCATAATTGCGGCTACCAATGAAAACCTCGAGAAAGCAATTGAAGAAGGACGCTTCAGGGAAGACCTGTATTACAGGGTAAAGGTAATAGAACTTTACATGCCTCCATTAAGAGAACATAAGGAAGATATCCCCGACCTGCTTACACACCTTATTGAAGAACAGACAAAATCTATGGGAAAAGTAATAACGTCAATTGAACCCAGGGCAATGGATATTCTTCTTTCATACAACTGGCATGGAAATATCAGAGAGCTTAAGAATACGGTTGAGAGAGCCATGGTCTTGGGAACAGGTAAAATTCTCAAAGCAGAAGATCTTCCTGCTGAAATAAGGACGAAACGCACGCCGATAACAACTGATTGGATGCTAAAATCTGCTGAAAAAAACCATATAGAAAAAGCTGTTCAATATACAACCGGCAACAAAAGTAAAGCAGCCAAACTTCTCGGAATTTCCAGAAACAGGCTGGATAGGAAAGTTAAGGAGTATAATATCAAAATATGCTAAAAATTATGCTTTACAATATTTCAATTATATGGCAATAATCTTCTTTTGTTTAACCCTATCTACTAATTTATAACTATGTGCGGAATAATCGGATATATCGGAAAGCGAAACGCTAAGGAAATATTACTTAGCGGACTAAAGCGCCTTGAGTACAGGGGTTACGATTCTTCAGGCATAGCTACCATTAATGACAATCACATATCATGTACTAAATCTGTAGGAAATATATCAAAGCTCGAAAAAAAACTCAAAAAAAAGAGTTTACCCGGGCATATTGGAATTGCACATACCAGGTGGGCAACACACGGAGCCCCGCTCCTCAAAAACACACACCCTCACTTTGACCAATCCCGGGAAATAGCCGTAGCGCACAACGGCATAATTGAAAATTATGATTACCTTAGAAAAAAGCTTTTTAAAAAAGGCGTTAGGTTCTTGAGCGATACAGACACCGAAGTGCTTGCCCACCTTATATCACAATATTACAAAGGTAATCTTTCAGACGCGGTCAGATCAGCGTTAAAGCTCATAGAAGGAACCTATGGCATTGCTGTAATATGCTGTAAAAACCCCAATGAAATTGTTGCCGCAAAAAAAGGAAGCCCCCTTATAGTTGCCGTCGGCAAAAACGAAATGTTTGTGGCATCAGACATCGCCGCGACATTAAGGCACACAAAAAAAATAATTCATCTAGAAAACGATGAAATGGTCGTCATGAGAAGAAATTCTTTTGATATAAAAACAATCCATAATAAATCGGTAACAAAAAAAATCGAAGAGGTCTCATGGAATATAGATATGATTGAAAAAGGCGGCTTTGAACATTTTATGCTCAAAGAAATACATGAACAGCCTGAATCAATAACTAACTCCATGAGAGGTAGAATCGATGAGAAACATTCAACATCCAAACTCGGCGGACTCCTTGTTTTTGAAGACAAATTGAAGGATATAGAAAAAATTGTTATTACCGCATGCGGTACCTCATGGCACGCGGGACTTATCGGCGAATACATGATAGAAGACATAGCAAGAATACCCGTTGAAGTCGAATATGCCTCTGAATTTAGATACCGCAACCCCATATTAAATAAACAAACACTTGTAATTGCAATCAGCCAATCCGGAGAAACCGCAGATACTCTGGCCGCTATCCATGAAGCAAAAACAAAAAATGCAACAATTATGGGTATTTGTAATGCAGTTGGATCATCTATCTCCAGGGAATCACATGGGGGTATATACCTTCATGCGGGGCCTGAAATCGGCGTAGCGTCAACCAAGGCATTCACTTCCCAGGTAACGGTTTTGCTTTTACTTGCGCTTCACCTCGGCCGTATGCGCAATACCTCAAAAAAGAGGGCTAAATCTATTTTAAAAGAGTTAAAAACCATACCATCCAAAATTAAAGCTATTTTAAAAGAAGAAAATAGCTTTAAAAAAATTGCAAACCTCTACTCTAACAAAAACAATTTTCTCTATCTGGGAAGGGGATATAATTTCCCAACAGCCTTAGAAGGAGCATTGAAACTTAAAGAAATATCTTACATCCACGCTGAAGGATACCCGGCGGCAGAAATGAAGCACGGGCCTATTGCTCTTATAGATAAAGACATGCCCATTGTTGTTATTGCGACAAGCGATAATGTTTATGACAAGATACTTTCTAATATTGAAGAAATAAAAGCACGAAACGGAAAAGTTATCGCCGTAGCAAATAAAGGCGATAAAAAGATTAAAAAATTAGCCGATCATACAATATATATACCGAAAACAATTGATGTTTTAAACCCTTTTTTAACGGTAATACCTCTTCAGCTGCTCGCTTATTTCATAGCGGTAAAGAGAGGATGTAATATCGATCAGCCGAGGAACCTGGCAAAAAGTGTTACAGTTGAATAATCCGGTTCAAGTCTCGCTCACTTTCGGTCATTTTATAAAGAAACATAAAAAGATCTTTTTGAGCTTTTGTTAATTTGATTTTTCTTCTTGCCATAACTCTCTCGGCAACCTTTATTGCTTTATCGGGCTGATAAACAACAAATACACCGCTAGCCCCCCAGCAGAATGAAGGAACGAATTTTGGAGGAAGCTGAGCTCCAAAAATATTAACATTCAAACCAATAACCGTACCGGTATTAAACATCGAGTTAATCCCGGTTTTGGAATGATCTCCCATTGTCAGCCCCACAAACACTTCCCCTGTGTCAACATATTTACCATTAACATAGACCCTGACAGTACTGTAATTATTTTTCAAATCGCTGTCATTTGTGTCCGCTGCAATGTTGCACCACTGGCCGATATATGCATGTCCAAGAAATCCTTCATGCTGTTTGTTCGAATAAGAATGAAATATGCTCTCCTCAACCTCTCCTCCTACCTTGCAAACCTCTCCCACACTCGTTCCTCTATATATCTTTGCCCCTATTTTTACCGTGCTATTATCCCCTATATACGCGGGACCTTCTATCACCGCATTAGGAAATACCTTTACCCCTTTGCCTATATATATAGAGCCCTCACTCGCATCCAACACAACTCCAGGCTTAACAATAGAACCTTCATCTATAAATAAATTCTTTTTATCAAGTATATGAACACCATCGTAGAGCTTGCCCTTTATTTTTCCGCCTTCTGCCAGGTCATCAAAGTCTTTACATATCTGTTTTCCGTTCTCATGGATTATCTCCCACGAGTATTTAAAAACCGTAATGTCTTCAACCTTTACAAATGGAACTTTACCCTTAAGCTTTGCCAGGGCCTTTCCTTCAAGAAACATCTCAGGGGTCATTAATTTCGAGTGATCTTTATTCAATCTCGCATATACAAGCGTTTTGCCTTTAATACCTACCTCTTCCTTTCCCTCAACCGGTATTTGCCTGTTTAAAAGTATACGCCCGTTTATGAAAATAGTGCCTTTGTTTCCATTAACTATCTCGTTTATAGCGTCTGTTGTCCGCTCCTTTAATGTTGCAGAAAGGTAATCACGGCAAAACAGGTTTACTTTCGAGGCAGGGTATTTTCTTATTATTTTATCTCTAAGAAGATCTATTCCGCAGCGAAGCTCATATACAGGGCGCATATAAACCAATGGTAATAAATCCGCATATCCCCCATCTTCAAAGATACATATCATTTTCACATCAAACTCCTAATTAGGCCTGTAACACATAACTATTTTAACCCTATTTTTTATCTGGTAACCCTCAAAACTTTTTCTCTAAATTCATCATGCAGCCTTTTGGCTTTTTTAAGATTTTCCGCCTCTGCATAAATTCTTACTATAGGCTCAGTATTAGACCCCCTGATATGAACCCATGATTTATCCCTTATAATTTTAAGGCCGTCTGTTTCATCAACCTTTTCCTTTGCCATAAGCTTTTTTAACCCTTCGAGAATAAGTTTTGGTTCTTTATCTTCAAGATCTACCTTCCCTTTAAATATCACATACTTTGGAAGAGTTTCTTTTATCTCAGAAAGTGTTTTCCCTGATTCAAGTAAATACTGCAGGGCAAGAGCACAGGCTACCGGAGCATCCCTTCCTATATGAATATCCGGAATCATCACCCCGCCATTACCTTCTCCGCCCACAACTGATTTGTTATCTTTCATCTTTAGTGCCACATTAATTTCTCCCACCCTTGTTCTTTCCACAGGACAGCCATACTCCCGGGCAACATCATCAATTGCCATGGATGTTGAAACATTTACGGTTACCTTTCCTTTTTTCTTTGAAAGAACCAGCTTTGCTGCTATTACAAGGGTATATTCTTCCCCAATCGGAGTCCCTTTTTCATCTACAATGGCACATCTGTCAACGTCAGGGTCTACTGCAAAACCTATATCCACCCCTCTTTTCACAATTTCATCGGAAAGCTGTTTTAGGTTTTTAGGAAGAGGCTCAGGCTCATGCGCAAAATGCCCGTTCATCTCCTCGTTTAAAACCGTTACTTCACACCCGAGCCGCTTAAGAAGTTCAGGAATTATGCCGCCCCCGGCTCCATTTACTGTATCAACAACTACTTTAAACCTCCTTTTTCTCACAGCATCCACATCAAGGTAAGGGAGCGAAAGAACTTTCTGAATATGGGTTTTAACGGCCGATGAATCTCGGCTGATACTTCCAAGCTTATCCCAGGACATAAAAGAATACTCTTTATTCAAGGCAGCCTGTTTAATCTTTTCTGCAGTTCTTTCGCTTACAAAAAGCCCATCAGCCGACATAAATTTGAGTCCGTTCCACATAACCGGATTATGGCTGGCGGTTATTTCAATCCCTCCGTCAGCATTTAACTCTTTGGTCATTATTTGAACCGTCGGTGTTGATGTTATGCCTATATCCACTACCTTACAGCCGGTAGAAACAAGCCCCGCAACAACAGCTGAACTTAACATGGGGCCGCTTACCCTTGAATCCCTGCCCAGAACAATTTTACCTCCCTTGTTCAGGCTCCCAAACGCAGCGCCAAAATGAAAAGCAACCTCGGGCGTTAATGAATCCCCGATTATTCCTCTTACCCCTGAAACACTTACAATCAGCTTGCTCATGATTGTTTTCCCTTCCGTTAACTCTTTCCCTCAGCCTTCATTCCGCCATAACCCCTGCTAATGCGGAGAAAACTCCATTTTAAAACTCTTTTCACGTATGTCAAAGTAATATTTTTAAAATAAGGCCGGCAGGAAAAACAGCTCTAAGAAAAAATGGCACGCCCGGTTGGACTCGAACCAACGACTTTCTGCTTAGAAGGCAGATG
>JAGLRQ010000052.1 GCA_023136205.1 Candidatus Auribacterota bacterium | reverse complement strand
ACCAGGCTGCGCTACGCCCCGAAAATACAAAAGCAAAGTGACTTTTTATAATAAATAGAAAGATTAGTCAAGATGAAATTAGCGCAAGAACATAAAGCTTATCCCAGATTTTGCTTTATAGCTGCATCTGCCTCCTGCAGTGACTTTTTATCCCCTATATCAAACCACAAACCATCAAACAAATAGCCATAAACATTGGCTTTTTTATAAAGCCACTGCACAAAATGACCCGGAGCATCAGGATTGCCGCCTTCTGACAGGTATTCATCCACCATGGGGAAAACCTCCCTCGGGTAATAATACAGGCACATTGAAATAAGTGTGGTTTCAGGGTTAGGCGGTTTTTCAACAAACTTGATTATCCTTTTATTTTCATCAATTGTTACAACGGCATATTTCTTTGACAGTTCCTTATCACCCACATCATAAAGGCATACAGCAGGACCTCTTTTCTCCGCAAAATAAGTAAATTTCCCCATATCTACATCAAACAGGTTATCTCCTGCAACTACAACTAAGTCATCATCAACCTGTTTTTCCTTTACAACAAAATGTATGTCACCAACTGCCCCAAGTTTAGTTTCATCTTCCTTTGTATGATCATTTATGACAGTTATCGGAACCCTGTTTTTACCGGAAGAAGCCCATGTTTTAAAATCACTGCTGAATTTCTCGTTTGTAACAACATAAATTTCTTTAAGGCCTTTTAACTTACAAAGAGAATCGACAATATAATCAATCATCCTTCTTTTCCCCACCATTAAAAGCGGCTTTGCCGTATTTAGAGTGAGCGGGTAAAGTCTTGTTGCGTAGCCTGCGGCTAATATCAACGCTTTCAAAAAACCACCTTTTTTATTTGAATATCAACATTTCCATCTTTAACTTTAACAATAAGGTAATGATGGAACCCCCCATTTTCCTCTGAAACTTTAAGAGGAGCTCCCGCGCCTCCGGATATATACTGAATCACACCTTTATTTTCGCAGCGATTGTAAAAACGCTCATGGCCCGCTATAAAATACCTTACACCATATCTGTTAAATAGTTCCACAAGTTTTGCACCATCTTGCGGGTAACTATCAAAACAAGCCCCCTCAGAAGTTTCCACAGCAAAAAGGGGCCTGTGCGCAAAAACAAAAACATGTTTCTTTTTATTAGTTGAGAGAACCCTCTCAAGCCACAAAAACTGTTTCCCGGCAATTTTCGATTCGCTGCCAATTTCTTCCGAATTTAAAATTATAAACCGGCAATTTTTATGCGTAAATGTTTTATAAAGGCCGCCCAGCTTTTTTTTAAAATAATTCTGGTTCTCTTCACTCCCCGCTATTTCATGTTCGCCCACGGCTATATATTTAGGAATCTTCAAAGTATTGAAAACCCTGTAAAACTCTCTCATCTGCTTTTTAGTACAGGCCAAATCGGAAGATCCCCAGATAATATCTCCAACATTTATAACCAGGAAAGGACTCTCATTTTCTATGTTTTTAATTATTTTTCGAAAAACATGCGGCTGAGGCTCGGTTGCACCATCGGGCCTGCTATTTCCAAAAACTACAAACCTCCACTCGTTTTCTCCTGCACATCCGGATAGAAACAAAATAATCAAACAAAGATACGGTAACAAATTTTTCATTTATACAAAGAAACCTATTATTCTTCATTCCGGCTACTGAAAAAGTTTTTCGTCAATTAATACTTGGAGGGTATCCCTCGCAATTTCCAGGTCTTCGTGGGTTGGTATCACCATTATTTTCGACCTGGAGCTTTCCGTGCTTATAATTATTTCATTTTTACTGTTCTTGCCCTCATCTATTTCATAACCGATATCCCTTAGTCCTTCACAAACTTTAGTCCTGACAAGCGGAACATTTTCCCCTATTCCAGCAGTAAACACGAGCGCTTCGACTCCTTCAATAACCGCAGTGTATGCTCCTACATACTTCTTTATCCTGTAACAGTACACATCAAGAGCTGCAACGGCTTTTTCATTCCCTTTCTCAATAGCCTTAAGTATATCCCTCATATCGGATGTTTCTATCCCTGCAAGCCCAAGGAGGCCGCTTTTTTTATTAAGCAGCTTATCAATCTCATTTCTGGAATAACCCTTATGCTCCATCAAATGAAATACAATAGCAGGGTCTATATCGCCACACCTTGTTCCCATCACAAGCCCTTCAAGCGGAGTAAACCCCATACTTGTATCAATTGACTTCCCGTTTTTAACAGCCGTCATGCTGCATCCATTCCCCAAATGCACAGAAATTATATTTACTTCATCCTTTTTTTTATGAAGTGTTTCCGCGTATTTTCTGGCAATATACCTATGTGATGTCCCGTGAAAGCCATACCTTCTTATTCCATCATATTCATAGAGATCATGCGGCAAACCATAAAGGAAAGCGTGTTTGGGGATGCTTTGGTGGAATGCAGTATCAAATACTCCCACCTGTTTAATGTTTGGAAATATTTCTTCGCACGCAACTATTCCCATATAGTTTGGCGGATTATGCAAAGGGGCAAGTTCAAAACAGCTTTTTATAATCCCCTTTACCTTATTGTCTATAAGAACCGGCCTGGAAACATATTCTCCGCCATGAACAACACGGTGGCCAATAGCCTGGATCTCATCAATAGAAGCAATCACTCCATACTCCTCATGCATAAGAAATTTTACCATTTCATTAAGCGCGCCTCTGTAGTTATTGCTTTCAGCTTTTCCAACGACAGCTTCACATCCCGCTTTTACATATTTACAGATTGTCCCTTCCTGCCCTATTCTTTCAATTACCCCATCGGCAAGAACTTGCTGCTTTTTCATCTCGAAAAAAGAAAATTTCAAAGATGAACTTCCCGCGTTGATAACAAGAATCTTCATTAAATTACCCCTGATGTTTCTTATTAATTCCCATGTCTTTTATTTTTTTCCACAAACATTTCCGGCTTATTCCCAAAATTCGCGCAGCCTCGGTTTTCCTTCCCTTAACCTGCGCAAGAATTTTTGAAATATGCTCCGCCGAAACCTTATTAAGAAAATCTCTTAATTTTGCGGGGTCATTTTCTCCGGGAATAAAACTTTGCCGGGATGAGAGCACAAGATGATCCATTTCAAGCTCCCTTGATTCACCTGCAAAAGCAATCGCTCTTTCTATTGAATTTTCAAGCTCTCTAACATTTCCCGGCCATTTGTATTCCATTATGGCCTTAAGTGTCCCCGGCTGAATATAATATTTTCTGCCCTTACCGTAAAGTTTTATAAAATGTTCAGCAAGTAACTGGATATCTTCGGGATGTTCCGCGAGCGGCGGTATAAAAATGGGGATAACATTTAATCTATAAAAAAGATCTTTTCTGAAAAGGCCTTCTTCGACTAACTTCCCCAGGTCATTCTTTGTTGCTGCTATAACCCTTATATCTATTTGTATTGTCTGTGTTCCTCCAAGGCGTTCAAAACACCTTTCCTGGAGAATTCTTAACAGTTTAACCTGCAATTTTAAACTCATATCATCAATATCATCAAGAAAAATAGTCCCCCCGTTTGCCTGTTCAAACCTTCCCGTTTTTCTAGCCTTTGCGTCCGTATAGGCTCCTTTTTCGTGCCCAAAAAGTTCATCTTCCAGAAGGGTTTCCGGAAAAACCGCACAGCTAAGCTTTACAAACGGTTTATTCTTGCGGTAACTACTGTAATGAATAGAATTTGCGACAAGCTCCTTTCCCGTTCCTGAATCGCCGCATATAAGAACAGAGGAGTCTGTTTTTGAAATAGTCTCAATGAGTTTAAAAAGTTCGCGCATCTGCTTACTTTTCCCCACAAATTCTCCAAAGCGCGCATTTTCCACAAGCTGCTGTTTAAGTTTTACGTTCTCATCTTTCAATCTTTTTACTTCGGTGATCTTTTTCAGGCGAAGGATAACTTCATCGTTCATAAACGGTTTCATAATATAATCGTTTGCGCCGGCTTTCACCGCCTCAACAGCCTGTTCAACATCACCAAAACCAGTTATAAGAATTACCTCTGTATCAGAAAAATGTTCTTTTGTAAATTTCAACAGGGAAACCCCATCTATGCCGGGAAGGCGAATATCCGAGATAACACAATCAAACTTTTCCTGTTTCAGAATATTTTTCGCATTCTGTCCATTTTCTATAGCTTTAACTATAAAACCGGCTTCTCTAAGGCTATCGGACAATGTAAGCCTTATGGTTTTTTCATCATCTACAAGTAGAATCTTCACTTTTTTGACCATTCCCCGATTTAATTCCAATTTTTAAAAAATAATTAAAAACTTTTTCTGACAAGATTAACAGGATTGTAAAAAGGATGCATATTTAAATTTTATTTATTTTTCTCTGTATTTTAATTTTGCAATTAATTTTTATCACTATTCGCTTTCAGCTACCGGAAGCTTTATCTTGAATGTTGACCCCTTACCCTTTTCGCTGGTTACATCTATCATCCCATTATGACTTCTGATAATATTATGCGTTATAGAGAGCCCAAGGCCCACACCTTTACCGGATATCTTTGAACTATAGAAAAGGTCAAATATTCTTGGCATTTCGTTGTTATCTATCCCGCAGCCATTGTCGGTTATTTCCACAGTCACAAATCTGTCATCAGCTTTTGTCGTTATATTTATCTTTCCAACTTTGTCAACAGCATCAACAGCATTTATAAGAATATTCAAAAACGCCTGCTGGATATCGGAGAAATCCCCGGTTATTTTTTTGCCGGTTTTATCTAAATCCTTAAATAATTTGACTTCTTTTTCCTTCAATTTATGCTGGATAAAAGCAATGGATTTGCACACAGCTTCATTAACATCAATAGGTATTGCTTCTGTCCTGTGCTGTGAAAATCTGACCCTGAGAATTTTTCTCACAGTTTCCCTGATACGTTGTAAACCTTCCACTATAAGATCAACATATTCCTTGTCTTTCTTATTTAAGTCCTTTTGTTTGCTTAACTGAAAAGCGGCATTTAACATACCTCCGAGAGGATTGTTTATCTCATGGGCAATTCCGGCAGCAAGCTGGCCGGCGGAAGCCAGGCGTTGGGCAATGATCATTTGTCTTTCCTTCTGTTTCACTTCTTTTTGCATGGTTGTCAGCTTGTCTTCTGCCCTGGTTTTAAACTCCCTCAATTCCTTCATCATTTTATTGAACGCTGTTATAAGCACAGAAATTTCATCTTTACCCTCATAAGAAGGGACCAGGCGGCTGTAATTTTCCCTGCTTATTCTTTCTACCCCCTTTTCTAATTTCTCAAGGGGCCTTAGCATAAAACGTGAAACCATTACATATACAAGCCACACTAAAATAAGTATGCTTAACACAATTATTAAAACCGTGATTTCAAGAGTGTTAAATATTATTTGTCCGGGAAGCTTTGTCCTGTCAATATCAGCATATACAAAAAACCCATCTTCATATTTATCTATATAAATATCATAGGAACGGCCCTTTATCCCGCCGTTTTCCTTAGCCACCCCAACATCCACCATGTAAGAAATCTTGTCCGATAAACCTTTGAGAACATCCTCTGCCTCTTCAGAAGATTTAACTCCGGCTAGTTTTAATTCTATCATTTCAGTTATGAGATATCCAAAACCCGAAACGTTATTTTCCTGCAGAATAAGCGCTTTTGAATAAAGAGCAGTGAAAAAGACAAAAAAAAGACCGGAAACAAGAACCATAAAAAAGAAAATCGCGATAATGAATTTTTGCCTGAGGCTCATCCAATTCTCAAAAAGATTTTGTGCTTTTGGCTTTTTTATGCCGAAAGCTTGCTTATAAGCGCTATCAGAGGTAAAAACATCGCTATAACAATAAAGCCGACAATAACAGCAAGTGTGACGATTAGAACAGGTTCCAGAAGAGAAGTTATGCCATCTACGGCAGTATCCACATCTTCATCGTAATTATCCGCAATCTTTATTAACATCTCCGCGAGTTCACCGGTTTCTTCTCCCACGTCTATCATGCTGACAACCACCGGTGGAAATGCCTTGCTGTGTTTCAACGGTTCGACAATTGATTCTCCCTCTCTTATGCTGTCATGAACATTCTCAACTGCTGTTGAAATAACTTCATTGCCTACAGTATCTTTAACTATTGAAAGGGCCTGCAAAATCGGCACACCGCTCGTAATCAATGTTCCAAGGGTTCTTGTAAACCTGGCAATAGCAACTTTCCTGACCAAAAAGCCAAACACCGGCATATAAAGCTTCATTGTATCCATAGCCTGCTTGCCCTTTTTTGTTCTGCATATAATCTTCATCGTGACAACAATACTAAATATAACTATAATTGGCAGGTACCAGCGTTTAATAAAAATTTCACTCAATGTTATAAGAAACTGCGTCATAGGCGGCAAATCCAAGTTAAGATCGGCAAACATGTCTGCAAACTTCGGGACTATAACCGTTATCAAAAACCCGAGAACACCAACAGCCACGGCAATAACAAAAGCAGGATATATCATAGCCGCTTTTACCTTGGACTTCAATTTCTCGCTTTTTTCCATAAAATCAGCAACCCTGTTTAATACAAGCTCAAGAACACCGCCGGCTTCACCAGCTTTGACCATGTTAACACAAAGCTTATTGAAAATTTTCGGATAATGCGCAAGGGCCTCCGAAAAAGTACTCCCACCTTCCACCATATCCGAAACTTCTGCTACAGTTCTTTTCAAGGTTACATTTTTTTCCTGATTTCCTAAAACATTAAGGCATCTTAAAAGGGGCAGCCCCGCGTCAATCAACGTCGCAAGCTGCCTTACAAAAAGAGTCAATACCTTGCTGTTTACTCCACCGCCAAAAGTTATATTTATCTGTGAAAGGCTCTTTTTACCCTTCTGTCCGGGTACCCCCATCATGGGCTTTTTAACATCCTGTTCGGTTACACTAGTAGGAAAAAGGCCTTGTCCTCTAAGTGTGGCAATGGCTTCGTTAACACTATTAGATTCAATTGTGCCACTGAGCTCCTTACCTTTTGAATCCATAGCTTTATAATTATATGCCGGCATTAATACCTCCAATCTAATGTCTTGTGCACTAAGATTCTGTCCAGACCGCTACTTCCTCAATCGTAGTTAATCCATCATACAGCTTCAGGATAGCATCATCATGAAGCGTTACCATCCCCAGCTCCCTGGCTTTTTCTTTAATAGCGACAGCAGGCGCTTTTTCCATAACAAGTTCTCTTATTTCATCTGTGACAAGAAGCAATTCATACACGCCAATACGCCCTTTATAACCAGACTTGTTGCAATTATCGCAACCCTTTCCATAATAAAGTTTCTTTCCCTTAATGTCTTCCGGCGTTAACCCAATTTCCATAAGCATTTCTTCGGTAGGCTTAAATTCAGTTTTACATTTTGGACATATTGTCCTTAGAAGCCTCTGTGCCAATATCGCCTGCAAAGTAGATGTAATAAGAAAAGGTTCCGCGCCCATATCTATCATTCTGGTTATACTGCCAGCCGCATCATTCGTATGAAGGGTGGAAAAAACCAGATGGCCTGTTAGAGATGCCTGGACCGCTATTTCAGCGGTTTCAAGGTCACGTATTTCACCAACCATTATTTTATCCGGATCCTGCCTGAGAATACTTCTCAAACAGCGCGCGAATGTAAGGCCTATGCCTTCATTAATAGCAACCTGAATAATGCCTTCAATATCATATTCAACAGGATCTTCAGTGGTAATTATTTTATCTTCAATTCTGTTAATTCTTCTAAGACATGAATATAATGTAGTGGTCTTTCCACAACCCGTAGGGCCGGTTGCTATAATAATACCGTTTGGCCTTTCAATAAGCTTCTCCATGCTCTTCATAATATCTTC
>JAGLRQ010000051.1 GCA_023136205.1 Candidatus Auribacterota bacterium | reverse complement strand
TAACAACTTTACCCTGCAAATCTTTGCCATGTTCAGAACCTCCAAAAGTGACCAAAACCCTTTTTATTTCTGTATTTATCTTTTTTTCGGGAATATCCCGGAATTCTTCTCTGAGAATTATATAATCTTTACCTAAAAGATAGCTGGTTGACTCTTCCTTCGGATAATCCAACTCATCCCCGCCAACAGAAGGGTTAACCACTATCCCCCGGGGATATTCAATACGGTTATAATCATCTATCATAAGTAATCGCCCGGAAACCGCCTCAGAAATAAAATCATATAGAGATTTTTCCGCCAGATACGAATCTATCACGGTAACATCACTATTCTTCACAAGGTTAAGAGTTCTTCCCTTTTGTTCACACCAGTTAAAAACTGATACGTTCGAGGATTTAAAGAATTCACCGGCATATCCATTACCCTGTATGATAAACTGTATTTCCGCGCCCGGTTTCAATTTATTAAGTGCCTGAGAAAGAGCTTTACATCTGGTTATATGCCCAAAACCAATCTTTTTACCGCCTTCAGTCAGAAACAAGGTTTTCATTTTTCTATACTTTTCAATTCATCTATGTTCTGAAACACCTTTTCAAAAGCTTTAACCACATCATCAATATCTTCTTTTGTATGAGGAGACTTACAAACACCTGTTAACATGAGTTCTTTCTCATGCATCCTTTCACAAACAGGGCAAATCCCTTTAGAGTAATTCGCCTCTCCGCCATAATAACCGCAGGTAAACGGACAGCCATTTATGCCATAAGCTGTTTTCCTCTGATACATGGGTTCAAGATATATGGGCCTTACATACCCTGCGCCGAAAGGTATGCCTTCGGCTTTTAAAGCATTCACAAAAGTATTCCGGTCCACCCCAATGACATCTTCTTTAAATCTTATGGGATACACAAAATAAACATGCTTATCTACATTGCTTTTTTTCGGTAAAATCAGGCCTTCAAAATTAGACAACTTTTCAGTAAGGTACTCTGCAAGTTTTATTCTATGATCATTTAAAGAATCCAGGCGCCTAAACTGGCCTATACTTACCGCGGCTTCCAATTCGGTCATTCTGTAATTGAATCCTACAATGCCGTCTATATTTTCAACTTCCATGTTATCAACAATAACCTCCCCATGATTTCTTATAAGCTGCATCTTTAGGCCCAGTTTTTCATCATTGGTAATGGCAAAACCGCCTTCACCTGAAGTGATAGTTTTATGCTGGTTTAAGCTAAAAACCCCTATATCTCCTATTGTTCCAACAAGTTTTCCTTTATAGGCTGCTCCCGGTGATTGGGCACAGTCTTCAATGACAGAAAGCTTGTGTTCTTCCGCGATTTTCATAATAGCATCCATATTTGCAGCATGGCCGAAAAGATGAACAATAACTATCGCTTTAGTCTTTGGAGTTATCTTTTCTTTCACCTTTTGAGGTTCAAGGCAAAATGTCTCTTCCTCTACATCCGCAAATACAGGAACAGCGTTCATCATTATAATGGCGGTTGCTGAAGCGCTCATTGTATATGGTGTTACTATAACTTCGTCACCAGGGCCCACTCCGCATGCCCCAAGAGCGGCATGAAGCCCCGCGGTAGCTGAATTTACGGCAACAGCAAATTTCGTTTTAAAATAATCTTTTGCAAGGGTTTCAAATTCTTTTACCTGCTTCCCTCCCAGAAAATGCTCCCCGGCATTGGCAATGAACCCCGAAAGCATCCCACTGTCCAGAACCTCATTAACCCTTTTTCTTTCTTCTTCCTCTATAATCGCGTGTGACACAAACGGCCTTTCTCTGACTTTGCTGCCACCGCTTATCGCAAGTTTCCCCATTTCTTTCTCCTGTTATTTTAAAAATATTCTTTTTCCGCTGTTCTTCGCCGAAACAAGACTTTTCTCGATAAGTTCCTGCGCTTTAAATCCATCATACCCGGATGAAACTGAATCTGTTTTTCTTTTTACGCATACAAGCAAATGCTTAACCGCGTTTACCATAAAATTCCTTTTGTATCCGGTTTTAAAAGTTTTTTCCCCTTTAAAAAGCTCTTTATATCCTGAAAAATATTTACTGTCTTTTACAACAAAGAACTCTATATCAAAACCGCTGTTTTTTAGAACGACCTTTCCTTTTTCAAACAGGCAATTCATTTCAAACATCAGGTATTTTTTAACATCACACGCCTGAAAAGTACCAAGGACACCGCTTTTAAACTTAATCATACCATCCAGATTAGGGTCTTTGCTGTTCGGCGATTTATTTTTACTGTCAAATGCCTCTATCCATTTAACATCGCCAAAAAACATCCTCAAAAGATCAAACATGTGAGAACCTGTATTGCCGATACCCGCCGTATAATAAAAGTTCACCTGTTGAATATCGCCAAACTTTCTCTTATCTATAAACTTTTTAAGCTCCTGGTGAAGGCTGTCAAACCTGCGCTGGTGGTCAACCTGAAGAATGACGCGTTTCTTCTTGCACAGGGCAATCATTTTCTCAGCTTCTTCAAGACTGCCTGCAAGCGGTTTTTCACAAAAAACTGCTTTAACAGGCCACTTTACAATTTCTTTTAACACCTGGTAATGTGTTTTCGGCGGAGTACAAATACTTACAACATCCAGGTTTTCTTTTTTCAGCATCTTTTTTACATCTGTATATACCGCAGGTACTTTCCATCTCTCAGCACATTTAGCGGATTTTCCCTTATCAACATCGCAAACCGCCACTAAGCCTGCCTCAGGAATCGTGCTGTATGCTCCCGCGTGTGTCGAAACATATTTTCTTTTCGGGTCACTATCAAATTCGGAACCTATCCGCCCGCACCCTATAACCGCGGCCCTGTATTTATTTTTTCGCATAGAATTCCTCTCTCAAAATACTCATCCGGATCGCGTCATAATACCTGCCGTTACGATAAATTTCCTGCCTTAAAACTCCCTCTTCAACAAAACCCGCGGCCTTATATGACTTAACCGCGGCTTTATTCTCGGAATTCACGCCCAGCCAGATTTTATTAAGATTTAATTTATTAAAGCCGTAATCTATCACCAGTTTCGCGGCTTCTGCCCCATAACCTTTTTTCCAAAAATCCTTTTCACCTATAACAATACGATATTCCGCCGACCGATAGAGCCAGTTAATAACATACAGTCCGATATTTCCAATATGCGCGTCAGTTTTTTTATCAACAATCGCGAAAGCAATATCCTTTTCACTGTGTATTATCCGGTCGTATTCCTGCGCCATAAGCTCTTTTGAATTCGGCTTAAGGCCCATATACATATAAAGTGTAACTTCCGAGTCATTTGCCCAGTTAAACATGTTGCCGAGTAAATCTTCTTTCTCAAGGCCTCTTAAATACAATTTATCTCCGACGATAAAAGGTGTTTTCATATATCTGCCTCCTCTTTATAAGTTTTTTTCATCACTCCGTAAACGAAGGTTCTCTTTATATTCCACATTTCTTGGAAGATCCCCGGCCGCCCGGAATATTTCTCTGTTTTTTTTATAAAATTTTATTATGTTATCGAGATTTAAATTTTCTCCTGTGGATAAAAAATGATTTATTATTTTCGAAATAACTTCTACGTCCTGCGGGTAATCCACTGTTAATTTGATATCGGAAATATCTTTTTCATATAAAACATTTATCATCTTAAGTTTTTTGCTATTTTTTATATACTCTATCGGAAATTCTCTGTAAAAAGAGTCTTTTGTCCCATAAAAAATTTCTTCCAATGCCTTAAAACCGTAAACCTCCGCGTTCATTCCAAAAGGATACGAAGAAGGACTACTGTTAGTCGCGTAATCAGCTTGCTTTTTGAAATATTCATCAAGCATCTTGTCTATAACTGAAACGTCAATCAGAGGACAGTCTCCCCATACCCTTACAAGTGTTTCCGCGTTAAACTTTTCAGCAGTTCCATATAACCTCCCGACAATATCCTCTTCCGGCCCCCTGAAATATGGGATCTCTTTGCTTTCCAGATACCGGGCCAATTCATCATCTCTCGGATTATCAGATGTAGCCACACATACAGTTCCGATAAACCGGCTTTTTAATAACCTTTCAAGAATATGCTCCAGCATACTCTTCGCGCATATCTTCATTAAAGGCTTTCCCGGAAGCCTTTTTGAATTCATCCGTGCCTGAATTGCTGCTACTATTTTAATGTCCTTGAGACCGGTCATTTAACTGCCTAACAATAAATTCTTAATCACGGCAACCACTTTTTTAATTTCCTTACCGCTCATCCCGGAATACATCGGTATGGATACCGCTTTTTTATAATATTTTTCAGCCATAGGAAAATTTTCAACTTTACGAGGATACCTTTTCGCGTAATAGGGCTGGCGATAAATGGGAATATAATGCACCTGCGTTAAAATACCTTCTTTTTTTAGTTTTAAAACAAAATTCTGCCTGGTAGTTTTAAACTTTTTAAAATCTATTTTAAGTATATACAAATGGTACGCGTGTCCTTTATTTTTATCCACCGGAGTAATGTCAATACCGTCAATATTCTTAAAAGCTTCATTATATATATTTGCTATTATCCTTCTCTTTTTAAGGAAATCTTCTAATTTTTTAAGCTGAGAAAGGCCTAACGCGCACTGAAAATCAGTTATCCTGTAGTTAAAACCCAATTCTCTCATTTCGTAATACCATAATCCATGCTTCTTCATCATAGAGGAAGTTTTATAAACACCATGGGTTCTTAATGCCATCAATTTTTCATATAATTTCTTGTTATTCGTGGTAATTGCACCGCCTTCACCCGTAGTAATATGTTTTACAGGATGAAAACTGAACACTGTCATATCCGAATGCCCGCAGCTGCCAACCTTAATCCATTTCCCCCTGTCTTTATATTCGGCACCCAGAGAATGACAGCCATCTTCTATAACACTTATATTTCTGTCTTTCGCTATTTTAAAGATTTCTCTCATATCACAGGGCAGCCCCGCGAAATGAACAGGCAAAATCACCTTTGTTTTTTTTGTGATTCTCTTTTTTACTTCTTCCGGTTTAATATTCAATGTTTCGTAATCTATATCCGCAAAAACCGGCCTTGCGCCCGTATATAAAACAGAATTTGCCGTGGATAGAAATGTTACAGGTGTTGTTATGGCTTCATCCGATCTTGTCAGGCCGGCAGCAAGACAGGCAATATGCAGAGCCGCAGTTCCATTTGACACAGCTACCGCATGTTTAGCCCCGCAATAACCCGCGAGTTTCTCCTCAAACTTCTTTACGGCAGTGCCCTGTGTAATAAAATCAGACTTAAGTATTTTTACTACTTCAGCAATGTCGCTCTTATCAATATCCTGTTTGCCGTAAGGAATAATCTTCATTCTTCTACCATGCTTTTTAGTTCTTTAACCGTAAGCCATTCAGGATTGGTATCGCTGCTGTAAACAAAATCTTCGGAAACCTTTTTTCCCCGGACATGGCTTTCTATATTTCCCCACCATTCAAAATCGGGTTCCACAACATACATATCTTCAGTGTCAACTGTTCTCCTCGCATCATCCCTTGTTATCAGGATTTCATGAAGTTTCTCGCCCGGGCGGATTCCAATGTACTCAAATTCGCATCCGGGAACAATAGCTTTCGCGAGGTCTACAATTTTCATGCTGGGAATTTTGGGAACAAACAATTCCCCTCCGCACATTCTGTCAAAACACTTAATAACAAAGTCCGCCGTCTGGTCCAGAGTTATCCAAAACCTCGTCATCCTCTCATCCGTAATAGGCAGTGCCCCTGTGTTTTTTAATTTCTTAAACAGCGGTATTACACTCCCCCGGGAACCGACCACATTCCCGTATCTAACAACACTAAACCGAGTGGTTTCACCCGCGGCATAGGCATTCCCCGAAATAAAAAGTTTGTCCGAACAAAGCTTCGTAGCGCCATAAAGATTTACGGGATTTGCCGCTTTATCGGTACTGAGAGCTATTACCTTTTTAACATTATTTTCTATAGCGGCAGTAATAATATTTTCCGCGCCTAAAACATTGGTTTTTACCGCTTCGAAAGGGTTATACTCGCACGCGGGAACCTGTTTTAACGCGGCCGCGTGAATCACATAATCGACCCCGTGAAATGCCATTTTAAGCCTTGGATAATCACGGACATCTCCAATAAAATATCTAAGCCTTTCAACGTCTTTAAATTCGGGCATATGCCTCATTTCAAACTGCTTAAGCTCATCTCTCGAATAGATTATTACCTTTTTCGGGCTGTGTTCCTTAAGCAGTTTCGCCGTGATTTTCTTGCCGAACGAACCCGTTCCCCCTGTTACAAGAACACTCTTATTTTTGAAAAGATCATTTCTTAACATCTTCTTCACCTCTCGTTTCCTGGTTTTTCCGCGATTTATCAATTCCCTCATGAACCCAATGCCGCCCCCTATTGTAAAGAATACCAACCCTGTCTTCAAGCTTTGGTGAAACAGTTCTTAATATTTCTTTGCCCAAAATGCGGTATTGCTTCCCCGCACGTCCAGTTCTCAGCAAGCCTTTTTTAATCATTCTCATAAGTGTGCTGGAACTGACTTTCAGAAGTTTTTGGGCTTCCTCAGCAGTATAGACCTCATTTTCCCTAATTTCCATTACGATTTCTCCATTTGAGCGCTAATACTCATTAGACATCATATCTTATCAACAATAGTCAACGATAGTCAGAATATATCAAAAAGTCAAGCAAATTTTTTAGTTTTGCCTTTGAAAAATGCCCTTACTTTTTCGTGTTGCACTTGAAGTTTTGGATTAAAAAATATTTTACCGTAAAAACTTGCTCTTCAGCGTCTTACAGGCAAAAGATAACGTAGCACCGGGATCTTTAAGGACATAATTTCTGAAAATGTTAAATGTGTATTTTAACGGATGTTTCTTCAGAAGGGCAATCTGCGTTGCCATTGTTTCTTTGAGTACCTTTTTCTCAAGTCCTTCCGGTGTAAAATACTCAGTTGTAATGTTTCCCTTAACCGCATTTATGCCTATATCCCTGGGGTCAAAATTATCGGGTATCAGTTTTTCCTTTCGGGCAATATCCAAAAGCTCGCTGCCCGGATACGGAGTAGCTACAAAATATTTTACGCTTGATACATCAAGCTTTTTCCCAAGGTCAAAAGTCTTTTGCATCTCTTCAGGTGTTTCTCCCGGAAATCCAACGACAAAAAATACATCTATGTCAAAACCAATTTTATTGGCAGAATCAATAACCTCAAAAACTTTTTCGAGCTTCAAGGGCTTATGGATTATCTTAGTCAAGGTGCTTTGGCTTCCCGACTCGACCGCGAGCGTAAGCCTGTAAAACCCCGCATTTTTGAGCTTTCTTAAAAGTCCATCATCCAGAGCCCAGACCGCAAGGCCGTTCGGAGCAGTAAAAGAAACTTTAATTTGCCGCGCAATTAAAAGATCGCATATTTTCTCCGCTCTTCTTTTATCAAGCGTCATATTGTCATCTTCAATATGAATTTCCTGAACGTTGTACTTTTTAACAAGCTCCTCAATTTCGTTAACAACATTTTCAGGCGAGCGCGCCCGATATTTCCGTCCCCATATTGGATGAATCGAACAAAAAACACATTTTGCGGGACAACCTCTTGACGTAACTACAGGAATTATCCTGTTGTTTCTCGTAATAGTCCCGTGGGGCCTGTTCAATCTAAAATACTTTTCTACCGGCAAAAAATCCCAGTTGGGAAACGAAAGATTATCCAGATTTCCGATATAACGCGTTTTTGGATTCAAAACGATTGAACCATTTTCTTCCCTATAACAAATCCCGTCAATGTCGCTGGGAGATTTGTTCTCGCCCAAACATCTAATAAGACTAATAACCGTCTCTTCCCCTTCCCCAATAATGGCGAAGTCTATATTATCATCACTAACAGCGTCTTCAGGCATTGAAGAAGGATGAGCGCCGCCAACAAAAATCTTAACAGAGGGAAGTTTCTTTTTAATTTCTTTCGCAATCTCAGAAACAACCTTTGCCTGTATGCTGAACATGCAGGATATACCTATAATATCAGGCAAAAAGGTTTTTACCCTTTCAGCTATTTCAACAGGCCTAAGCCCGAATTGAACATTATGCTCATCAATTTCAACAACCTCATCCCATCCTTCAATAAGACTGTCAAGAACTTCAACTTCGATATTTTTGCTCAAGAGAACTGATGTAAGGTAAGCTATCCCAAGGGGCATTTGAACCCTTTTGGGAAACATTTTGGGAATCGGGCAAGGTGGAAAAAGAAGAAATGCTTTCTTGATTTTCATTTAACAGTAAACTTTATTTTCCAGACCATAAAAATCGCCTCGAATATCACTTTCTTTGACATCTTTGAAAGCCCATGCTGACGGTCAGTAAATACTATTGGCATTTCCTTTATCTTAAAACCCTTTTTCCAGGCCCTGTAATGCATTTCAATCTGAAAGGAATATCCTTCTGAATGTATTTCATCCAGGTTAATAGATTCAAGAACACTTCTCCGAAAGCACTTGAAACCCGCTGTCGCGTCATGAACAGGCATGCGCGTAATAATTCTGGTGTAATATCTCGCGGCAAATTTGCTGAGCAACATACGCCAGATGGGCCAATTTAAAACGCCGCCTCCCTCTATATACCTCGAACCAATGCACAAATCACAACTATCCATCTCATTTAACAAACGAACCAAGTCGTCAGGATTGTGTGAAAGGTCAGCATCCATTTCAAAAAAGTAATCGTACCCTTTAGCAAGAGCCCATTTAAATCCCTCAATGTAGGCGCTTCCTATACCGCCTTTTTCCTTTCTATGTAAAACATGTATTCCCGGATGCAACGAAGAAAGATTATCAGCTATTTCACCTGTCCCATCAGGGGAATTGTCATCCACAATCAAAACATCAAATCCTGCCTGCCTGCCGCCCGCCTGCCGGACGGGCAGGAACAGGCAGGTTTCAAGAGCCATAATTTTTTCACAAACCTTAACTATGTTTTTCTTTTCATTATACGTTGGAATTACAACAAGAGCTTTATTCATTCAGTTTCTCCTTCCTGCCTGCCGAACAGGCAGGTTCTGTCAGCACATATACAACAAATCTTTCATCAGGAGATATATTTTCATAATTTTTATCCAGATATTCCACAAATTCCGGCAAATTATTAATTGACCTTAAATCAGCGCTCACATAAAAATCAGCGCCATCTCTAATTCTGCAGTTAATAAGCAATTTCAGCCATTCAACATCAAAATAGTTTCCGCTTCTGCTGTCATCTTTAACGTCGAATGTCCACCCATACCTGTCACAGTAATAAAGCTGATCGTAAACATCAGGAGAAACGATTATCCTGGCATCGGCAGGAGTGTTTTCCCTGATAAAGCGGCCCGCGTCAAGAACCGTAGACATTTCGGCAGGATAACTAAATGCCGGATTGATAAAATACCTCGCGGAAATCGCGATAAAAACGACTCCAAGAAATACCTTAACCGCGGTTCCCTTGCCTTTTAATATTTTAATAGCAACATTTGAAATCAACAAAGCCGCGGGAAAAAGTATGGGATAAAAATAAAAGTTGTGGTCATAAATTTTCTGTGGAAGAAGTACTACTATACCCAAAGAACCCAAAAGCCAGAGTATTATAAACCATTCTATTTTATTTTCAGGCCTGAAAATGGCTAACCCGATAATCATAAAAACAAAACCTGCCGGATTTAAACATATGCCACCCAAACTATCAATTACATATTTATAAAACTCAATATTCAAAAGCAAAGGGTGCGGAAAGGAACCGTAGTGCTTCCCTTTTTGCGCGAAAATACTTGTGATATTGCTGTCCATCGAAGAAGCAACATTATAGGTGTGTAAATACCAGGATATAACGGGAATAAAAACGGCTATAATAAAAACGGCCGTATTTGAAAACTTGTTTTTCCCGGATCTCTGCCACAAAACGAAAACCAGCGCGGGAAGAACACATAGAAAATGAATCCTCATCAAAAACGATGCGGCCGCAAAAATCCCGGAAAAGAGAATAGACCGCATAGTTATCTTAAAATTGGATAATATCCAGAACGAGCAGATAACACAGAAAAACGCGAAGGCCTCATTCATAAAACTCTGTCCATAAACAAAAGAAAGCGGAAAAACATTAAAAATAAAACAGCTTAAAAGCCCTGTTTTTTCACCGTAGTACCCGCGGATAATAAGATAAATCAAAAGAGCTGAAAGCATCGTAAAAAACGAAGCCTGAAACCTTCCCCAAAAATCAAGAGAGAAACTAAATACTTTCCAGAGCATACCCCCCGCAAAAGCCGCGCCCGGAACATAAAGCATATGCAGTGCCGGTTGTCCGTATATAAGAAAATTTGTTTTTGGATACAGCAAAGCCTCAGGCCCTTCCCGGGCAATAAATCGCCCAATAATCGCGGTAGCGGCCTGGTATGAAGAAAAATTACCAAGAAGCGGTTTGTTCACCGGTCCAATTCTGGCGAAAAACCCTACAAGCAATATAACCAATAAAATAATTATCTTTTTATTCTTCATTTCCTTGCCAGCATAATTATTCTGTTCTGCCTGCCTATAAAACGCGCAATCTTAAAAATAAGGCGCACGGTAACATTCTTCAACCCGCGCAAATTAAGCCTGCACAGGTCGGTTTCATCCTTTTTAGAAAGTATCACATTAAAACCACATTTTTCAAGTAATCTGCCAAGGGACAACGCATCAAAGAAAAGAGGGTGTTCTAAAACATAAACAGACTTTAAAGGTTCTTTTATTTTCCCAAAAGTAATTTTATAAATAAACTTTGCCATATCGGCAATAAGGCTTTTCTCATTGGGAGTAGCAACCGCCAAAAGGCCGCCTTTCTTTAACATCGCGTATATTTTTTTTACCGAGTCCGCGGGAGCATCAAGATGTTCTATTATATCCCACATTACAATTACATCAAATTCTTTATCGAAAGATTCGAAATTTTCTAAATCTGTCTTTAGTACATTTAGATTCAACTTGTTTTTCGCGTAATCATAGTATTCATCCGAAAAATCTATACCCAGAGTGTCCCATCCTCTTTTTCCCGCCTTTTCAAGTAAAAACCCCATGCCAAAACCGACGTCTAAAAATCTTCTGCCTTCACTTTGAGATTCCAGGTAATCCAACAGCCAGTCAAAAACTTTAAATGTATGTCCGGCATGTTTTTCCACAAAACTCCTGTCATAATATGATTCGGCATTGGGATTGATAACCCCGGCCGAATCAGAAAAAAATCTCACCGCTTCTTTCTCTGAAAAATACGGGTTATGAAAAACTCCCGAACAGGAATTGCAGGCACACACTTTATAATACCTGAAGCTATAATTAACAGTCCACCTGCCTGAACCGCAATAAGGACAGGTTCTTCTGTCAGATAGAACAATATTCACTCATTTAACCTCAATTGGTAAACCACTATTTCTTCCTTAGGATTAAACTCTTTATGATAAACTTCTTTAGAATTTTTCTCACTTAAAAGACTTAATAAATCATTATCAGCCTCAGATTTATCCCGTAAATTTATAACCGCTACCGTAACATTTCTGCTGCCTGCTTCCATAAGAATATATTTTTTCTTATAATCCGTGTAATCAAAATGCTCAACGTCAGCATAGAAAGGAATCCTTGACATCCTTGAACTCATAATAAGTTCGCTGGGATAATGACGTTTTATCCATATTCCAACAACTTTTCTTGAATGTTTATCTTTCCCTATGGGTTTAAACCCTTTTACTGAAAGGCCAATGACGCAAAGGATCATTACCATCCACAATACATATTTTTCTTTAAACTTAACCATAAACCGGGGAAGTTCCGCTACCCCTACACCTGAATATATACACCCCATAATCATTATCGACGCCATGTGCCTGCTGCTAATATACGAACGCATTGCAAGCATCACAAGTACCAGAAAATAAAGGATAAATGAAAACCCCAGAATTAGCTCCATTTTCGTTCTTTTTACTGATTTACGCAGGAAAATACCTATTAAAGAAAAAATAACCAGCGGTATACTAAGGCCTTTGAGCAATTTCTTCATAACATCTTTCAGGCCGTAAAGAACAAGCGTTATTCCCTCAGGCCTTTCAGGAGCAGCTTTGAGAGGATATTCATCATATTCCTTTACCTTCTCTACCTCCTCTTTTTCAGGAGAGGGTTTTACAAAGACAGGCAATGGTATCTTTGTGCCCACAAGAGAGCTAATTCTCCTTTTCTGGGTAAAACGCCACTCTCCCTGGTTTTCTTTTATTACAAGAAGATAGGGCAGTGCGAGTAAAGAAAAAACCAGCAGCAGCAGCACAACATAAGAAGCCCTCTTTAAAAAACTCATTGTTTTTAATGGAACAAGGATTAAAAATGTACATAACACCAGTAAAACACCCAGTCCTTCCGGCCTGGTAAGATAGGCCAACAGCGCAAAGAGGGACGATAAAACAAAGTATTTTGCTCTCTTTCTAAATATCCCCTCAACCCCCATCCATAAAATCATCGTGATACTGAAAAGATACAGTGACTCTGAAAGAATATTAGACGAATACCTTAAAAAATACGGCTGAAAAATACAGAATATTGAAGCCAGTACTGCCGCTTTTCTCCCGAAAAGCCTGAAAGTTACCATATAAACCGGAATAACCAGCAATGTCGCGAACACCATTGAAACCAAAAGGCCGGCACTTATAAAATCACCGGTAAACCGCGAAAAAATACTGATCAGCCATGGATAAAGGGGATGATATTCATAGTTAAGGGCACTATCAAAATTGCCGGATCTAAACAGCTTAGCTATTTCAATAAATGTTAGCCCATCCTTTGCCGGCACAAAAAATAAGAGACGCATTACAACTCTCGTAATAAATGCCAGTGTGAATAAACGGGCTATATCCCAACCTATATTTTTCTGTTTATTATTTACAAACATTTCCATTTTTTCTTGTTTCCAATATATAATTAAACACTTTCTCCAATCTTTCAGCTCTCATCTCCCATGTATGACCCTTTAATGTTTTAAGAGCATTTTGAGAGAGTCTATCATACAGGCTCCTGTCAGTCATAATCTTCTTTATACCGTCGGCAAGTGCTTCAGGATCATTTTTAGCAACCAGAACAGCATTATATCCGTTACTAAGAACTTCTCTAATTGAAGGAAGATCAAATGATATTATAGGTTTACCATACCGCAGGTATTCATAAGATTTAGTATGGGCCACATAACCCATTTTACCTGTACTCCTGGATGGAATTACGAAACAGTCAGCATCCTTAACCGTCTGATCAATCCTGGAAGGTTTAATAAATCCATGGAAAAAAATCTTATCCCCCAGTTTATTGTTCCGCGCCTTATCCTTAAATCCAGACACCTCATCCGGTTTACCGCCTATGACATGAAACTCAGCATTTTCGAGCTTTAGAGCGGCATTAAGTAAAAAATCTACTCCCTGCTCATAATAAAGCTGTCCGATATAATAAATTTTAAATTTTCCACTCGTTTTTTCCCCTAAAGGGAACGCGCTATCCGCCGCAAGGGGAACAACCTGAATTTCTTTTTTAATGCCATATGTTGCCCTGATTATATTTTTTATACCCTCCGTAGTTGTTATAATCCCATTCACACCATTAAATACATTGCCTTCTTTTTCATTCGCGCGGGGATAGTTTTCACCCAAAGGATAAGAGGAATATAAACCATGTACTTCATAAACGAAAGGCATATCAATCTCACTTTTCTTCTTCAAAAGGAACTGTGCCATTTTAAGTTCGGAAAGGTACAGGAAATCCGGGTTTTCCTTCTTTAGAATATCTTTAATAGCCTTTAAACAAAAAAAGTTGAAAATGAAATGCCACGAGACTCCGAAACCCGACTTTTTCCTTAAAATCGGGAGCTGAACTATCTTTAAGTTTTGAACAGGTTTAAGGCCATAATGAGAAAGGAGTTTCTCTACAGAACATGTTTTGCCCATTATAAGAGTTACTTCATGCCCCGCCGAGGCAAGCGCATGGCATGTTTTAATAACAAGGACATCATGAGCTCTCTGTATGGCAAATCTTTTATTAACGGGGTATATTATCTTCATTACTGCTGGCCACAAATTTAATCAAGCTTGTTATTATATCTACCCGGCTTTCTATTGAATATTTTTCGGCAAGCTCCCTCGCTTTTGCCCCCATTTCAATCCTTGTCTGTTTGTTCTTTATTAAAAAGTTCATTTTAGAAGCAAAGGAGAGGTAATCAGAGGAATCTTTAATAACATACCCCTGTTTACCCTCTTCTATTATTTCACTTGAACCGTTAGAAGAACTGGATATAACCGGCAGGCCGGACGCGAGAGCCTCAAGACATACATTCGCGCAGGGATCGTAAAAAGAAGGCAGTACAAAAATGTCTGAAGCACTATAAATACTTTCAATGTTTTTCTGCATACCGAGGAAAAGTACATTCTTCTCCACACCTAATATCAATGCCAACTGCTTCCATCTCTTTAGCTTGCCCTTTCCAACCACAAGCAATCTGACAGGCTCACGGACACTTGCTTCCAGGGAAGCCAGCGCCAGCAAGAGAGTTCTCAGGCCTTTAAGCCTGAAGTTATTCGCGACAAAAAGTATTATTATCTCGTCCAAAAGATGCAGTTCTCTCCGAACAACCGCTCCTGTATTCTCCTTTTTATTCGGAGAAAACCTTTCTATATCAACGCCGTTATGGATTACTTCAATTTTTCTACCGTCTATTTTATACCATTTTCTTATATGCCTTTTTACCATGTTAGAGACAGCAATTACTATTTTCAATCTTCGCGAACTGTATTGTTTGTTTTCAAGCCAGGAAAGAAACCACTGTTCGGGAGAAATAATGTCCCGGAACGCCTGGCACATTCTATAAATCTTTCTATGATATGACCTCCGGTTATATGCTTTGTACGCGGCGTGCACACCACCTCCCGGCCGGTAAATATCCATGCTAAAATTTTTCCCGAAAGAAAAAATAATATTGATTTGCTTGCTCCGGACTATCCAGGCAGTGTGCAAAGCAAACAGTATCCTGTCAAGTAATCTTGAAAAACCACAACTGACAACTTTTATATGATTTAAGGCGGGATTTTTTGAATCAAACCTTTTCGAAATAACAGAAATATTACACCCCTTTTCGGTCAATTTATCCGCAAGCACCCTCGCGGAATTCTCTCCACCCCCTGTATCAGGGGAAAAACTCTCTATTACAAAAGCTACTCTTATGTTTTCCATTTTTTTTGACTCCTTACGTCGTATTTCGTGGATCGTGAATCGTAAAAACATCGTTTAACTTTATTAGTATTTAAAACAAGGTGTAAATAACTGTTTGTATCGCGGCACTTTGCGACAGAACTATTACCCCGCAGAACAACACAAGCATTATTACAATGGGCAGCAGCCACCATTTTTTCCTTACCTTTAAAAATTCCCATAGTTCTTTAAGAATCGCTATTTTTGACATACATAATCTCCTTCAAAAACTTTTCACAACACATTCAGACAATACATTATATATAACATCACCAGATTTTTACAGGCCTAAAAACTAATACTGCTTCAAATAGTCTTCTTTTAGAGTTCCGGACGGTTCCCTTTTCACCCAGCAAGAACTTTCTTTTTTGTCTATCTTCCTGCCCATAAAATCTTGTCTTTTTAATTTTAAAATTAAAGCTATTGGAGTAAAGACTAAATAAAATAGAACACTGAGAAAAACAATTGTAAAAATGTACATAATAAGCCCAAGGATTTTCTTTAACAAAAAATGCAGGGGCAACAGAAGTTTTGGGAACAGAAGCCCTAAAAAAAGAGCGTATATTCCAACACAAATAAATATCCATGAGGAAGGAGCCCCTTTAAAGTACAATCGGATTATTCCCACAAGAAGCATAACGCTTCCAAACCCCAGCCCGAAATTTTTCAACTCTTTTAATTGCTTTTCCATTATTTAATCCAATTCAAATTCTTTCTTCCAATCCGCATTATCTTTAATTGGAGGCTGTTTCTTTTTATCGAAAATTACATTTTCTATAACAAGATAATCCATGTTAGTTCTCATAAAACACATATATGCTTCCTCGGGGGTACACACAATCGGTTCTCCCCTGACATTAAATGATGTGTTAATTATTACCGGGCATCCCGTTTTTTCTTCAAAAGATTTTATCAGATCATAATAAAGCTTGTTATGCTTTCCATCAACCGACTGAACCCTGGCTGAGTAATCAACATGTGTAACTGCCGGTATCTCCGAACGGCAAACTTTAAGTTTATTAATTCCGAAAAGATTTTTCTGTTCCTCAGTTACCCCTTTTCTCCTGGTACTTTTCACAGGGGTTACAAAAAGCATGTAAGGGCTATTATAATCCATTTCAAACCATTCGCTCACTTTTTCTCTCAAAATAGATGGAGCAAAAGGCCTGAATGATTCTCTAAATTTAATTTTAAGGTTCATTCTCGTTTGCATTTCTTTGTTCCGGGCATCCCCAATTATACTTCTGGCTCCGAGTGCCCGGGGGCCAAACTCCATGCGCCCCTGGAACCAGCCGACAACATTCGCGTTTTCTATCAGTTCAGCCACACGAACAGGAATTCCCTCATATTCCATTTTTTCATATACAGCATGCAGCCTGTCGAGGCGGGAAGTTACCTCACCAGCATTAAAAAAAGGCCCTAAATATGAACCTTTCTGGCAATCATTAATTCCATCAGCATGCCGCTCATTTTTAAGAACCTTATACCAAGCCAATAATGCCGCTCCGAGAGCTCCCCCGGCATCACCCGCGGCAGGCTGTATCCAAATATCATCAAATATCTTTTCCGATAATACTTTCCCATTTGCCACACAATTTAAAGCAACCCCACCCGCCATACACAAGTTCTTCATCCCCGTAACCTTCCTAATGTGCCTGGCCATTTTTATCATTATCTCTTCGGTAACTACCTGAATGGATTTCGCGATATCCATTTCCTTTTGTGCAACAAGTGTCTCACGTTTCCTTGGAGGGCCTCCAAAAAGGCGCGCAAATTTCTTGTTTGTCATAGTTAAGCCGACACAGTAATTAAAATAATCAAGATTTAGCTTAAATGAACCATCTTCATTAATGTGAACAAGATGTTTTTTTATTAAATCTACATATTTCGGTTCACCATAGGGAGCAAGGCCCATCACCTTATATTCACCGGAATTAACCCTAAAACCCGTATAAGAAGTAAACGCCGCGTAAAGCAACCCCAATGAATGGGGAAATCTGGTTTCCGCGAGGAGTTCAAAATCATTACCTTTGCCTATACCATAACTTGTAGTAGTCCATTCTCCAACTCCATCAATAGTCAAAATAGCGGATTCTTTAAATGGCGAAGGATAAAACGCGGACGCGGCATGCGATTCATGGTGTTCGGGAAAAAGAATTTCCCCCTCGTATCCTAAATATTCTCTTATCAGGGCTTTCATAAACAGTTTCTGCTTAATCCACAGCGGAATAGCACTCAGAAAAGATTTTATTCCCGCGGGGGGGAAAGAAAGATAAGTCTCCAGAATTCTTTCGAACTTTATAAAAGGTTTATCATAAAAGGCAACATAACTTATATCCTTTATCCCGATATTTGCCGCCTTAAGACAATAATTTACTGCTTCTTTGGGAAAATCAAAATCATGTTTTTTGCGGGTAAATCTTTCTTCCTGGGCAGCAGCGATTATTTCTCCATCTTTAACAATGCTGGCAGCAGAGTCATGATAAAAACAGGAAATTCCCAAAATCCAAACTGATTTACTATTTTTACCGTTATTCAATATAAATCAACCCTTCCGTTTATCCAAAATATTCTTAACTTCGTTAAAAACTTCTTTAACACTGATTTTAGAAAAACATTCATATGTGTTTTTTACACAAATTCTCTTTAGGCACGGGCTGCAGCTTACATCATTTTTTACAATTTTAACTTTTCCGGTTACAGGAGATGTGGCTCTGTTATCGGTAGAACCAAACACCGCTATAACAGGAATACCAAGAGCAGAAGCGAGGTGCATTGTTCCGGTATCATTGGTAATTAAAAGATCCATTTTTTTTAGAAGCGCAATAAGCTGTTTTATAGTTGTTTTTCCACTCATGTCTATTATATTTCCGGAAACCTGACGATTGACAGAACCGCAAACATCCCTGTCATTCTCACTTCCCACCAGAACTACTTCCGCGTCATAAACATTTTTAAGTCTGTTAATAAGGCCGGCAAACCTGTCGGGAAACCACCTCTTAGCAGGCCCGTATTCAGCCCCGGGGCTTACTCCAACTACAATCTTCTCCTTGGACCTAATGTGGAATTTCATAAAATCATCAGACCATTTGAGAGAATCTAAGCCCGGCTTAAGTTTGAACCCGGGCATATTACCTGAAAACCCGTCTGCCTTAACAAGTTCAAAATATTTTTCAGCTTGATGCATTTCCGGCAGAGGCCTTTTCACTTTTAATGTAAGAAGAGGTGCCCTAAAGCACCCCTGAAACCCTATCCTCTCCGGAATCCCCGCGACAAAAGGAACAATCGCGGAATCAAATGAATTAGGAAAAATAAAGCATTTGTCAAAACATTTTTCCTTTATGAGTTTGCCAAGGCAAACCCTTTTTACAAACCCCCAATCTCCTGAACTAATTTCATAAAGAATAAAATCATCGATATCTTCGATTAGAGAAAGGACATCAAGCACTGAAGGTTTTCCAAGAACAGTAATATGAGATTCAGGGTATAAAAGCCTGATTGCCTTTATAGCCGGGATAGACATTACCGCGTCACCGATCCAATTTACCGCGCGGATTAAAATTTTATTTTTTGAATCTGCCATTTTGGTTAGTATTTAGTATATAGACCCTACTTTACCCTTCCTTCCTTCATCAATGCCCCTTTTCTCGGTACGGACTTCCAACGCCTGTGCATCCAGAAATACTGCTCAGGATGTTTTTTTACTTCTTCTTCAACAATAGACGCGTATAACTGTGTTATTTTAAAAACCCTTTCATCAAACTCACCGGTTACACTCTCAACTTTGATCCTGTCCTTTACATATAACCTAAACCTGCCTGGACTAACCCTTATCCCAAAAATCGGATACATTAACGTTCCCGTTTTAATCGCCAGGACAGCCGGTGTTGCTACTGTAGACGCTTTTGTGCCAAAAAAATCGACAAAAACTCCTCTTCCCCCGGCTCTCTGATCAGCTAATATACCTACAAGCTTCTTTTTGTTAAGCAGTTCACTGGCAATGGAAACCGCGCCCATTTTATCAATTATTTTCACGGGAAACTTTTCTCTTAAACTTTTTATGTGATTATTCAGATATTTATTTGAAAGAGGCCGAGCAATTGCGTTAATCTCGACTTTTTCCTTTTTACCTAAAGTTCCAAGGACCTCCCATACCCCAAAATGGGACAGCAACAGTAACGCGCCTTTGTCCATTTTCTTAACATACTCATATGTAGGTCCGGAATTTAACATTTCAGATCTGGAATAAAACCAATCAATGCCATATCTCGAAAGCTTGCTAAAATCTACAAGACTCATCCCAAAATGCGTAAAAGATTTTCTCGCGAGTTGTTTTACTTCAAAACCGCGCTTGGAAGGAAAAGCGGTTTTAATATTATCAATGGAAACTTTTCTGTGTCTAAAATCACACAGGTATCCGATATTCCCAAGCATTCTACCCACACTATAGGAGATATTTTCAGGCAATATGCCTAACAGAAAAATAAATGCCCTAACTAAAACATATACGAGATACGCAATCATTAAAATCTTTCGCACCTTCTGTTATTTCGATTCTTACCCTGAGAAAATATATAGGCACCTCTGTTTTTGAAACATAAGGAAACCTTACTGAATCTTTCTCAGTAGTAATAATCGCGTCCACCTCTTTATCAAGAGCAACATTAATTATGTCTATTATTTCCTGCTGGCTAAACCTGTGGTGATCTGTAAACCTGTGGGCAGAAACTATTGACGCGCCAAGTTCTTCAAGAGCATATTCAAAACCTTTAGGTTTTGCTATAGCAGAAAGAGAAAGAATCTTTTTACCCTTTATAAACTCCAGGTTTTCTTTCGTGCCGCCATAGACTTCTTCAAAATAAAGAGGATCGTGGACACATAGTATTATCTCTGCCTTGGGGTTAATCGCCCTTATCCTGTTTTTAAGAGGTGAAATATTCCTATCCCCCGCTTTCGTAATGAAAACTATATTTGCTCTCCTAAGATTGTTGACTTTTTCCCTTAACTCGCCTCTTGGCAGCAATTTTTCATTACCAAAGGGTGAAGTAGCATCTATAAGAACCACATCAAACCTCCTGTCCAAATGTAAATATTGAAACCCATCGTCCAGGAGAAGAGTATCTACAGCATAATTTTTAATCGCGTATGCCCCTGATTTAACCCTGTTTTTATCAACCAAAACTATGGCGGATTTCACATTTTTCGCCAGCATGTAGGGTTCATCTCCGGCATGAAGGGAATCGAGAAGAGTGGCTCTGCCATCTGAAACTATCTTAGGCTCATACTTCATCCTATGCTTGAAAACAAAATCAAGGCCCCTGACTAAAAACGGTTTGCTAACACTTCTGTAACCACGGGACAAAATTGCTACCTTTCTCCCCTCTTTTTCCAGAGCCCTGGCAAACATTTCAACAATAGGGGTTTTACCTGTGCCGCCCACAGTTAAATTACCAATGCTAATCGTCATACAGCCAAGCGTTTTTCTTCTGAAAATACCGTGTTTATATAACCACAGCCTGCTTTGAACAATCAGGCGGAAGATCCTTGATAAACCACCTAATACGTTTAGAAGACACCTGGCTCCAAAATCTTTCCTTTCATATAAAATAACTGAAAGAACATATTTCTCGGTCTTTTCCCTGATGTTTATGAGTAAAGTAATCATAGTATTAACTAATTGGTTATAGTCACCCGAAAATTCAGAATTAGATTAAACATCATACTCGGCAAGAGCGTTTAAAAATTCTTGTTTTGTCCGGGCATCGAACAATTTTTCATTGACCTTATCTTTGGAAAGCAGCCTGTTAATCCTGGAAAGAAGCCTCAGATAATCTTCATTCCTTTCCAAAGGATTTACGAACATAAAAACAAGCCTCGTAAGATTACCATTAGGTTCTCCAAAATCAACTCCCTTTGTCAGGCGGACTGCTACACCATAAATCCCATCCAGCCTTTTCATCCTGAGATGCAGAATTGTAAAACCCTTTCTAGTAGCAATCGGCGGGCCTTCATTTTCCCTTTTTATAAGTTCCCTGGCCAGGAAATCCCTGTTCACACCTTTTACACGGGACGACAAAAACTTTGATACTTTCCGTATAGCGTCATCCCTGTCGTTAACCTGAAGATTAAGGAGTAATGAATCTTCTTTTAAAATCTTGTTTGTTTTCATTGTCATCCCATCACCTGTATCCCTATAAATACCGCCAGTAAATATAAATCGTACATATAATCATTGACTCCAGAACAAATATAAAACCGTATTTTAAAAATTCTTTAAAAGAAATCGGGCTGCCGTTCTTTGCGGCAAGCCCTGCTATAATAATATTGGCCGGCGCTCCAATAATCGTTCCATTTCCACCCAGGCATGTACCCATTGCAAGCGCCCACCATAAAGGCTTCGCGTCCGCGAAATGTACCGCGATGCTTTTAACCACCGGTATAAGAGCAACAGCATTGGACACACTTCCAATTACAGAAGACAATACCGCTGAAATCCATAAGATGATAAATGTTGTAAGTTTTACGTTTCCATCCGTAAAATCCATAGACTTCTCCGCCGCGAGATTAACTGCCCCCACCTGGATAACTCCCGCGACAATAATAAAAAGGCCTATAAGAAAAAAAATGGTTGGCCACTCCACTGTCTTGAAAAGTTTTTCAATATCATCCCCCGTAATCGCGATAAGAACAGTTGCTCCGGCAAGCGCGACCGAAGCAGGCCCCAGGCCCAGGCTCTCATGAATCAAAAAAGCAAAGAGGGTCAACCCCAAAACAAATAAACATTTTATAAGAAGTTTTTTATCTCTTATAGCCCTTGTGTCATCAAGAGCCATGATTTTCGCTTTTACTTCATTTGAAACCCTCATTTTTTCGCGCATCATAAGGATCACCGTAACCACAAAAACAAACATAATAACCAATATTACCGGCGCAAGATTCAGAAGAAAATCATTGAAACCAAGATTAGCCGCGCTCCCAATCAATATATTTGGAGGATCACCGATAAGGGTCGCGGTCCCTCCAATATTAGATGCCATAACCTCTATAATCAAAAAAGGAACAGGATTTAAACCCAGCTGCTGGGTTATAAGAAACGTTATCGGTGCCATCAGCAAAACAGTGGTTACATTATCCAGAAAAGCTGAAAGCACAGCCGTAACCAGTGAAAGAAAAAGAAGTATAATAAGAGGCCTTCCTTTTGCCGATTTTGCCACTTTGATTGCTATCCACTCAAATATTCCCGTCCTGGAAAATATACCTACTATTATCATCATACTTATAAGAAGCAGGATAACATTCAAATCTATTAACCCGAAAGCAATTCCCTGCGGAACCACTTTTAAAATAAGCATTAAAGAGGCACCCACAAGAACGGCAAGTGTCTTATCAACTTTTTCAGTTGCTATCGCGACCAATGTCACGAAAAAAATAATTATTGCAACCCACATTGCTCCATCACCTCTGGTACTAAATTTGTAAAATCTTTATAATAATATCTCTAGCGGTTATAGAACCCAGCAATTTACCGCTATCCACAACAAATACTCTTTCAGTTTTTTTCGCCGCGAGAATAAAAGCTGCTTCGACAATAGATGAATCAGGCGCTACAGCATGGGATTTTTTACTAAAAACATTTCCCACTTTAATCACATCTTCTTTTTTGAAAAATTCCTCAAACGGTTCAAAATCCTTTAAAAAAGAAAGGTTGCTCAGTAAATTCATGTATTTTGGAAGGCCTATTCCAACAATGTCCGATTCATGGATTTCACCCAGAAGGTTATTATCGCTATCAACTACCGGCAGACACATCACATTGTGTTTAAAAAAAACTATTACCGCCTCTTTAATTGTCATATCAGGCGATAATGTTATAGATGGAGGCTCCATAATATCCGAATTGGTAAGGGCTTCTTTTAATTTTATATCTGTCTTTTCTATTATCTCTATCATTCCGGCAGCCGTGCGAACCGACAGGATATCTTTCTTAACTTTGTCATTCTTCATCAATTTCGCGATTGACGAGAGAGCCTGGAGCATTATTCTGTTTTTTGTTTTTTCGGATAAAACCATAAAAATAAGATTCGCTTTTTCCGCGGTTTCTTCCACATAATTAACACCTTCGGCAGACCTGCCGATTAAAACATAAAAATCCTTAAGCCCTTCAATCCTTGCATGCGGTATGGCAACGCCTTTGCCGGTATAGGTAGTAGCTACCGCTTCCCGCGCCATTACCATCTTAAACATTTTCTCAATATCAGCATCATAACCTAAATCCTTAAGCGGCAAGATAAGTTCCCTGAGAGCATCCTCCCTAGTCTTTGATTTTAAATCAATATTAATCAATTTTTTGTTGATAATGCTTGAAAACAGCATGTCTAACTCCTTTTATTATTCCCCACAAAAAAGGAATCTTCAAATCCTCTTGTTAACATTTTCAATTATCTTTTCCGCTATCCTTGAAACCGCGCCGCAATTCGCGATTACAAGATTTTTTGCCCTGCGGCCAAGTTCCCGGCTTGCCTTTTTATCCATGGCAAGTCTTGTGATCTCCTCTTCAAGCTCTATCTCATTATTTACCATTAAACAGGAATCAGCATCTACAAACTGTTTAACAATATCCCTGAAATTTTCCATATGGGGCCCAACAATAATAGCTTTACCCGCTGCCGCGGGCTCAAGTATATTCTGTCCTCCTTTCGCGTACATGCTTTTCCCCACAAAAACCACAGAACCAAAATTATATATTTTTTTTAATTCACCAATAGTATCTAAAACTATAATCTCCTTTTCCCTTCTTCCCTGTGTATTAAACCCTTTTATACGCTTCCTGGTTGAAAAAGGAAACCCGGATTTTTTTACCACGTTTATAACCGCGCCAAATCTTTCCGGATGCCTGGGCGCGATTATCAGTTTTGCGCCCGGACAATGCGGCCTTAATCTTTTAAATATACCAAGGAGAAGTTCTTCCTCCCTATTATGTGTACTTCCGCCTATTATAACAGTATTTGTGCTTTCAATCCCCATTTCTGAAGCAATTTTCATAAGTTCGGCTGTATCGGGCTCATCACTCATCGCGCTTTCAAACTTTAGACTGCCCGCGTATGAAACTTTTTCCCGGGGAGCACCCATCCGCTCCATCTTTTCAGCGTCAGGCTCTGTCTGCATAAGAAGAGCGGAAACGTATTTAAAAACAATTTTGAGCACTGCTCTTATTTTCATATAACCTTTAAAAGAGCGATCGGAAACCCTGCCGTTAACAAGAAAAACGGGTATATCTTTCTTTCCAAGGCCACATATAAGATTAGGCCATAACTCTGTTTCAAGCATAACAAAAAACGCCGGGTTTATAAAATCAATTACTCTGTTTGTTACCCATGGAAAATCAAGAGGGTAATATATAACAATATCGTCTTTCCCCGCGTACTTTTCGGCAACAGCATTACCGGTATTAGTGGTGGTACTGATAATAAATTTAAATTGGGGATATTTTGATTTTAAAAGTGCTATAAGCGGCTGAGCTGCTATTATTTCTCCGACCGAAACACCATGAATCCAAACGTTTTCACTACCCTTTAGTTTTTCAGCTACCCCTGGGGGATATAATCCTAATCTTTGGAAAAGGCCGGCCCGGTACTTCTTAAGAGAAATCATCTTAAAAAGAAATACGGGCAGCATAAAGAGAAACCCGATATGAAAAAAAATATTATAGACAATCAGCATAATTTAAAAGCCGTATGTAGTCCCCTCTTTTTATTCAAAATCCTTATTTTTTCTGAAATATTCAATGATTAGATCAAGCGTTCTTCCGAGATTGTATTCCGGTTTATATCCAATATGTTTTTCCAGCTTTGATATATCCGGCATGCGTCTTAGCATATCCTCAAAACCTGTTTCATAGGCTTCATCATATGGCACATAAACTATTTCAGATTTGCTTGAAGTCTTTTCTTTTATTATCTTAGCAAGTTCGGTTATAGTCACCTGCTCTTTTGCCCCTATATTAAAAACCTGGCCTATCGACGGTTTAAGTTCGGATAACCTTATCAGGGCTTTTACAACATCTGTAACATACGTAAAACACCTTGTTTGGCTGCCGTCACCAAATACTGTAATCGGCTTTCCTTCAAGAGCCTGCCTGACAAAATTTGGGATAACCATGCCATACATACCTGTTTGACGCGGCCCCACGGTATTAAACAGGCGGGTAATTATAACAGGAAGGCCTTTTTCTTTGAGGTAAGCCAGGGCCAGAAATTCATCAATGGCTTTTGAACAGGCATAACTCCACCTGCTCTTTGTCGTACTCCCCATAATAGAATCATCCTTCTCGTTAAAAACATCTTTTGTACTTTTCCCATAAACCTCTGAGGTTGACGCTATTAATACAATCTTTTTTTCTTTTTCCGCCGCTTTCAAAACTGTCTCCGTACCATGAACATTTGTCTCAATCGTTTCAACAGGGCTGTCAATTATTTTCCTTACCCCCACAGCAGCCGCAAGATGAAAAATCACATCACACTTATATGTAAGATCACCTACAACCGACCCATTCATAACCGTATCTATAACACAGTGAAATTTCTTGTTCTCCTTTAAATGTTCAATATTCTTAAGAGAACCTGTTGAAAGATTATCAATCACAAAAACCTCATGCCCCCCCGCCAATAATATTTCCGCAAGATGAGACCCCACAAACCCCGCACCGCCTGTTATTAAGTATTTCATACTTCCACTCTCTCTTTTATAAGGTTAATATATCAAAAACTAATTTACTCCTCCCTGTAAATATCATATCGCCGGCGCAAGACAGCCTTCAACCCTGAATATTTCCTCCCCAATTAAAGATTTAAGCCTTTTCTTGTCCTCAGCCATAAAATATCTATTTTTTAAATAAAAAATATACATATTCCCTTCTTTGCTCAAACTGGAGTTTTTCTCTTGAATGACAGAAGGCGTCAGGTTTAAAACCCAGTCTCTTATAAATGTTTCTTCACGAAGAAATCTTTTATCGGGATAACGAGATTGATAAAAATCTAAAAAATATAACTCCTTCAAAAACTGCCACATCTGCATTGAAAGATAAAAATCTTTAAAATCCTGCACGTAATCTTCCATCAGTTTTATAGACATATTGAAGTTTCTATTTTTTATCTGTATAAAAACCTCTTTAAACCTGTCAAATTCTTCTGAATTATTTTTTTTAAACCTTAATTTTGCCCTTGGGTTCCCGATGTAAATTTGCTTCCATGGAATCCTGAACCTGCCGGGCAAAAACTGTTTTGCCTGGAATGCCTCTCCAAAAGTTTCGCCGGCAAGAAGGCCTTTCACCGCATTAAACGGCTTCTGAAAAGACTGAGCATAAGGCTCCTTAATAGCTCCAACGTAATAATACGCGCCATTCCGGAGCCAGCGTCCACAGATCGTATCAGGGTCATCCGGATTCCTGGCAGAATTGCTATGCGCGAAATACACACAACATGGACTGCATGACGGAATATCCGACGCACTCCCGCTACCACCCCAGTCTCTGGGGCCTCCGCTTGTATTAATCCAGATAAAGGAGGCATCCAGATTACTTTTAAAAAATTTCCTCCAATAACTAATATTTGCTTCAGGCAGGGCAATATTTAAAGCCGGAACTTTATCGAAAAACTGCCATGCGGCATATCCCGTCTGAAATCCCCACGCAATATCCCATGTATCAAAAAAAAGCGCTCTGTCGGTCTCAAGAAATAAAGAGCACATTGCCTGATAAACCGCAGCCCCTTCTTCAACTTCCATCAACCTTCCAACATAGGCATAGGCATCATCGCTTGTTAATGTTTCCCGCACAAGGGCATCATCCACACTCATTCCGGGGTTATAAACAAAAGGCATACCTTGCGCGATTGTAATGTACTCTACTCCACTCCTCCCTTTATAAGAATATCCTTTGTCCTTCATAAAACCAATAACAGCATTTCTGATATCATTCATATCTTTCCTGGTTATAGCGTCTGTCAGAAAAACCCCCGATTCATAGAAAAAAACGTCCTGAGTGTAATAAGCCGCTAATGCCACTCCCGCAAAAATTTCTTTAGCCCCCTCTTTCATAATAACAATCCCATCCGGCATGGAATTGAGGCTTATAAGTTTTGAAAAGTTTTTAAATCCTTCTCCCAGAGGGATATCTTCAATCCCCTTATCTAAAAAAGATGCCGCCAGTGATCTGAATATACTATCTATGGTTACACCGCCAATTTTTTTGCTCTCAACTTTTTTCACCGAATCCGGAGCATAAGCCCTGACAAATTTCTTATAGTACTGTGTCTCATCTATAAACACAGGAAATCTGTTTTGAGCAGACCACTCACCAATATAATAAAGGAAGGTTTCTTCATCAGGCACTATATAAACAATTTTTTCCGCGTATAAAACAGAGTTAAGGGAACAGGACAACACAAAAAATGTAAGGACTATACCCAGCTTATTCATAATAAGAAGAATGATACCTCATGAAGTTTAAAAAAGAAAGCTATTATTGCCCTTTTATCCTTGTATTAGGCTCTTAATTATATTATTTTATTGAATCAGAAAACTCTGTATCTATCAGGTTATGGGGCCGTAGCTCAGTTGGCAGAGCGGATGGTTCGCAATCATCAGGTCGTGGGTTCGACTCCCATCGGCTCCACCATTCCGCCTTCGTTTGGAATCGGATCTTTCACCCCAGAAGCTTTAAGAAAATGGGGAAAGTCCCAAGCGAGCGCAGTGAGCGGGTGGACTGTCCCTTTTTTCTTTGTCGTCGAGAAATTTAATAGGTGTCTGTGCCTATTTTTTCCTATTTTTTCAATATTTATCAAGAAAACTGTCAATAAAATAGTCGCTGTTGTACATGCTCACTAATTAGGTAAC
>JAGLRQ010000050.1 GCA_023136205.1 Candidatus Auribacterota bacterium | reverse complement strand
CTTAATCCCGATTACGAATTCTATCTGGGGCATCATACTGCCACGATAATGGACACGGTATTGTACGCGAGATAAAGATGTTGGTAAGTGAGTTCTTGTTATTAGGGGTAAGAGACTATATGCTCTCGTGACGTGATTTTGCCGGGTTACAAGGTATAGAGGTTAAAGTGGGCAAAACTATAATAATGATAGGCGCCGGCGTAGAACAGGTTCCCGGGATAAAACTGGCCCGTAAAATGGGGTTATTTGTTATTGCAGCTGACCGTCAGCAAAAAGCGCCTGGATTTAAATATGCTGACGAATCTGCTGTAATAAGTACTTACGATGTGGAAAACATGGTTCAATTTGCCATCAAGTATAACAGGAAAAGAAAAATAGACGGTGTTATGACGGTTGCGTCTGATGTCCCATTAACCGTGGCTTCGGTCGCGAATGCCCTTGGACTCCCCGGAAATTCCATCAAAACAGCAAAATTGGCATCGAATAAGTTATTGATGAAAAGAAGATTTGCTAAAGACGGAGTGTCTATTCCAAAATTCAGCGGAGTGAAAAATGTTAAGGAAATCAAAGAATTTATTAAAAAATATAGATATCCTGTTGTATTAAAACCGGTAGACAGCCGTGGCGCGAGGGGTGTTCTAAGATTAACCGGGGGTGTAAATTTAGAGTGGGCCTTTAAAAAAAGTAAGGGGGAATCTCCCACAAAACAGGTTATGATAGAAAAATTTCTAAATGGTTTACAGATTAGTTCCGAATCAATTATCTATGACGATTGTTTTATCACCCCGGGTTTATCAAACAGGAATTACGAATATCTGGAAAAGTTCAGCCCTTATATTATTGAGAATGGCGGGGATTTGCCTGCTTGTTTGAGCAAGCGGCAGCAGCTAAAAGTTGATGAGTTGTTGATAAAAGCGGCAAAATCACTAGGGATAAAAAGGGGTTCTTTGAAGGGCGATATTGTTTATACAAAAGACGGCCCTAAAGTTATAGAGATTGCGGCGCGTTTAAGCGGCGGATGGTTTGCTACGGATGAGATTCCTCTTTCCACGGGAGTGAATATAGTCAAAGCGGTTATTAATATGTCCTTAGGGATAAAACCTGATTTTAAAAAGCTGGTTCCCGTGTATCAAAAATATGTTACACAACGGTATATTTTTTCAGATGAAGGCAGAATAATCAAAATTTCAGGTTTAGCTAAAGCGAGAAAACTTTCGAATGTGAAGAAGATAGGCATTAATATTGGACAGGGAAGAATTGTAGGTGAAATTAACAATCACACTAAAAGAACAGGATTTGTAATAACTGTGGCCGATACCCGAAGAAAATCTATTGCCGCCGCTAAAAAAGCTGTTTCCTTGATAAAAGTGGAAACAGGCTAAATCTGAATTTCGCCGGACAAAAAATATGAGCAAAATAGCAATAATAGAAGAAGAAAGAAAAGTTGATCCTTCAAAGTTTGATAAAGTTATCAGTTTCTGCAGGGATGGTTATCCGAATGTAGACAACTACATTGTGGAGGACGATTCCTACAGAATTGCTGATCAGGTATATCTTGAATTAGATTCCTGGCTCAAGCAGGATGGCATGAATAGTAATTTTGTCTATCAGGATATAGATATCTTACATGCTTATAGAAAAAAGATTTTTAATTTTCTTTCCAACTTTTATCAAAAAATACATGTTGCGAAGAAAATAATAGAAAAAGAATCACCTTCTGAAATATGGGTGGCAAAAGCTTCGGTTGAAAGTAATTCAAAGTATCCATTCTTAAGTATGTTCCTGTCTGATTTTGTCAGCCCGGACATTTCTATCAGGTATTTTGAGGATCTGCCCGCGAAAAAATCAAATAGCAGTAATCCCAAAAAGCTTAAATTATATCCAATACGGTTTATTTTGGATTTAATAAGAAGATTTTCGAATATTGTAAATCAATCGAAGGCTGATAATATTTTGATATGTTCTGATTTAGAAAAAATCCCGACGCTTATGAGCTATTTTAAAAAAGAGAATGTTATTTTCATGAGAGAGGATTTTCCTGAGAGGCTTGTTTTTTACTTGATTGGGAATCGTGTAAGTTTAAGGTTGTTTTCCGATTTTAAAGTTTCAGGGAAACACAGAGAATCTGTATCGGACGTAAAAAATGACTTTATGCGGAAATTGGAGAGTTTATTGCCTGATAAAAGTGTTTCCGGGGTGAATTTTACTCCCTATGTTAAAAAGTTCCTTGCTGTTATCTGGCAAAAAGACCTGATGCTTGTTCTTATGAGGGCCGCTCAAATTAATTCCTTGTTTGGAAAATTTAAAATGAAATCGTTGTTAGTTGATGAAGACAGCGGAGTTTTTACGAATATATTAGTTCAAACCGCGAAAAAATATCAATGTATGTCTTATGTAAATTGTCACAGTGAGCCGTTCCATAAAAATGGGATTGTACCGTTAACAGCGGATTATATACTTGTTTGGGGTAAAAGCCAGAAAGAGCTCTTGATAAATTGGGGGATGGAGGAGAACAAAATTATCGTTACAGGCTGTTCAAAATATGATAAATATATTCGCGTGTCATCAGAATCCATAAAAGCTAAAATCTGCGGGGATTTGGGTTTCAATGTTTCCCGGCCTGTCGGTTTAATAGCTACCTGTCCGTTAAAGAAAAGAAGAAATGTTTTGGAAAACACCCTCTGGCAGGAAATAAAGCAGGTAATAGTTACAGCAAGCAGTTTTCCCGATATTCAAATAATAATAAAATTGCATCCGGGAGATTATAATGAGCCATTTGTCAGAGATTTAGTTAAAAATCTAAATTCTGACAAAGTTAGAGTTCTAAGAAATTATGATCCTTTAGCCTTAGCAAAAGGGGTGGATTTTTTAATTGTTTGCGCGTCGACATTTACCATAGATGGATTGGCATATGGCAAACCGGTGATTTTAACGTATAATCGCTGTATGAAACGGTACAAAGATTTAGGAGTGTTTTACGATGGGACAGAGAGCGAAAAGCTTAAAAACTCCATAGAGGGTATCCTTAATGGTTCATACAGAGGCCACATGGCAAATTGGGAGTCAGCGGTTAATTATTGTTTAGATGGTATGGATGGATTGGCATCCGGGAGGATAGCCGGGATATTACAAAAAGGGCATGAGAAACAATGAAGATTTCTGTGATAATTCCTGCGTACAATGAGGGAAAAAGGATAAGAGACACTCTTATAAAAACTCAATCCTGTCTTGACACACTTGGAAAAGATTATGAATTAATTATTGTTGATGACGGCAGTAAGGACAATACTATATCTGTTGTGGCTGAATTTATTGAAAAAAATTCCAGAATAAAACTTTTTAAAAATGGCACGAACAGGGGAAAAGGTTATTCTGTAAAAAAGGGTATGCTTAACGGAACAGGAGACATTTTGCTTTTCAGCGATGCGGATATGTCAACCCCCATGGAAACCATTTCTAATATGATTGAGTATGTGAATAAAGGATTTGATGTTGTTATCGGCTCAAGAAGAGTTGAAGGGTCCAGGATCGAAATTCATCAGAATTTTATCAGGGAAAATATGGGACGTATTTTTAATCTTCTTGTAAGATTGATTGTTGTTGATGGTGTAAAAGATACTCAGTGTGGTTTTAAGCTCTTCACCAGCGCGGCCGCGAGAAAAATATTTGAGCTCCAGCGCCTTGAAAATTTTGTTTTTGATGTGGAAATATTATATCTTGCGAAAAAACTCGGGTTTAAAATGGTTGAAGTTCCTGTGAAATGGTATAATTCTGCTGATTCAAAGGTACACCCTGTCAAAGATTCCGTTTCCATGTTTTTTGATTTATTTAAGATTAGAAAGGTTCACAGAAACTTTTGAAAGGTTGGTAAATGGACAAAAAAGGGTTTTTGTTACTCATACTATTTTTGGCGGTTGTTCTTAGAATCTGGGGCCTTGATTATGGGCTTCCTGAAATGCTTCATGCTGATGAACCCATAGTTGTTAACAAAGCTTTATCTTACGGGATGGGAGATTTGAATCCGCACTGGTTTTTGCTTCCGCCGCTTACCTCTTATGTACTGTTTTTTATTTATGGGATATCTTTTCTCGTTGGAAAATTAATTGGTATTGTTCATTCGGCAGAAGAATTCAGAACGATTTTTCTTGCCAACCCAACGAACTTTTACCTTATCGGGCGTTTCTTTCTTGGTGTTATACCGTCGGTTTTTTCCGTATGGATACTTTATAAGCTTTCAAAGGAAGCTTCCGGCAGTAACAATGTTGGCCTGGGGGCTTCCTTTTTCCTTGCCGTGAATTTTCTTTTTGTCAGGGACAGCCATTACATTTATGCTGATATGCCAAGAATTTCCATGATGCTGGTATCTTTGTATTACATAATAAAAATTTTAAAGGATTGCCGATTGAAGAATTATATACTTGCCGGAGTGTTCCTTGGTATAGCAGTAGCTTTTAAATATAACTCCGCGCTTTTGGTGGTTCCTTTCGCGGTTTCACATTTCGTAAGCTCCGAAAGGAAAGGGATTGTGTCGGCCGATGATAAAAAGTTGTTGTACTCATTTCTTGTGGTATTCGGTGTTTACGTGCTGCTAAATCCTTTTTCAATTATAGATTTTAAAACTTTTCTTGCCGGTTTTGCGGATCAGTCTTCTCAAATGGGTTCACAGGAATGGTTCCATCATTTATTCTATTCGCTTTTAAATGGGTTTTCAATGCCGCTGCTTATATGTTCGTTTTTCGGGATTATAGCAGCGTTGACTGAGAGGAAGAAATTTTTTCTGGTTCTGTTTTTTTACATTGTAACCGAATATATGGTGTTAATCTTTTTCAGCCAGCCTCACGCGAGATATGTTCTTCCACTTATCCCTGTACTATGTTATTTTGCTGCTTATTTACTTCATAAAGTTTCCCGTGTAGTTCCACATGTCAGGACAAGAAAATTCTGGTATGCTGTTATTTGTTTTATAATATCGATTTCCACCTTTGCTAAGACAGCTTACTCAAACTATATATTTGTCGCGGGAGATACACGTTTGGATGCTAAGGCTTGGATAAACGTTAATATTGCCAAGAGTTCAAAAATAGCGCTGGACCATACCTTTTTTGGCCCGAAACTGATGCCTGATTCAGGCCAGCTTGAAGAAAAGATTAAGATTGTCGAAAAAGAAAATCTGCCGGAGTCAAAAAAAATCAGGATTAAGGCCCTCAAGACGTTAGTAGATGAGAAGGGGGGATACAAACTTTTTTTTCTTAAAGATAAACCATCTGGAGAAAACGAGTTTCTTTTTGCAAGGCCGCAGATACCTTTTGATTACAATTTCCTTATTGATGAGGAGATAGAATATGTTGTGGTAACAAAGAGTGTGCTAAAACGTGAACACGATGAATTTTTTGAACAACTGGAATCTAATTCGGAACTTATAGCCGAATTTAATCCATATAAAGATAAAACAAGGAAGTATTCACTGAATAGCCAGGTTCTTACCGGTGGGCCTTTTCTTGATAATGAGGTTTTTTTGAGAGATAAAACAGGGTATACTATCCAGGTATTTAAATTGATAAAGAGAAAAATAAAGAGGAGAAGATGAAAAAGGTAACAATATTGATACCGGTTTATAATGAAAAAAGCGCCTTGCCTAAGGTGATAGAAGATGTAAAGAAGGCGATGCAAAACCAGCAGTACGGTTATGAAATTTTGGTTGTGGACGATGGGTCAACAGATAATTCAGGACAGATAGCGAAATCTTTGGGTGCGCGTGTTGTACGGCACTCGGTTAATCGCGGGATTGGCGCCGCGAGGACTACCGGAGTTGAAGAATCAGCCACGGAGCTGGTAGTAATGATTGATGGTGACTGTACCTATCCCGCGAATGCCATTCCCGGGCTTCTGAAAGAAATGCAAGAGAATGATATGGTTGTTGGCGCGAGGAAGAAAGAGAAGGGAACACTTAAAATTTTAAGGACATCTGCCAAGTTGTTTATAAAAGCGCTTGCGTCTTATCTCGTGAAAGCAAAGATACCTGACCTCAACTCAGGATTGAGGGTTGTTAAAAAATCTCTGGTATTGAAATATAAAAAGTATCTTCCGGTGACACATTCATGGGTTAGCACTATTACACTTGTTATGTTATCCAGGGGTTATAAAGTCAGGTATGTTTCAATAGATTATTATCCAAGGGTTGGAAAATCCACGTTCCATCCTCTGGGAGATAGTTATAATTATTTCTCTCTTGTGGTAAGGACACTAATGTATTTTAATCCGTTGAGGTTTTTTCTCCCCTTATCATTGATTGTTTTTTGCGCGGGTGTTATTAAATCAATTTTAGATTTTATGATAACTCATACAATACAGGAGTCCGATATTATTCTGCTTTCAACGGCAGTCCTTATTTTCGCGATAGGGCTTCTTGCTGATCTTATAGTTATGATGCACAAGGAATAGAAATCGTATTTTACTTATGAAAGATTTATATCTTAAACTTGCATTAAAGCAGATTCCGAGGATTCTTACACTTGTTGATACTGATATGACAAGCCCGACATACGGCTGCTTTGACAGAGAGTACTGGCATTATAGAACAGCTGATTTTCCATGTGGAATGAGCCAGGAATTTGTTTTGCCTCTTGCACTTGTATATAAGACTGAATTCAGAGATAATCCATTTTTTGGGAATGAGAAGATTAAAGAGATAATTCTGGCAGGCATAAGATTTGCCGAAAAAAGTTCCCATCGGGATGGTTCCTGTGACGATTATTTTCCGTATGAAAGGGCTTATGGCGCTGCCTCGTTTTCTCTTTATGCTTTTACAGAATCGTATTTGCTCCTGGACATTAAAGATGATTCAATTGAAACATTTTTGAAGAGGAGAGGAAACTGGCTTGCTTCAAATGTGGAGTCAGGGAAGCTTTCTAACCATCACGCGATTGCCGCTCTGGCGTTATATGAATTATGGGAAATTACCGGTGTCCATAAATACAAACATATTGCCGGGGAAAAGATAGATTTATGCCTTTCATGGCAATCCACAGAGGGTTGGTTCCAGGAATATGAAGGGTGCGATCCCGGCTATCTTTCTATGACAATAGATTTTCTCGCGAGGTACTATAAAAAGGTAAAAAATGAAGATTTGTTAAAAGCCCTGAAAAAAGCCGTGGAATTTTTAGATTATTTTGTTTATCCCGACGGAACTTGCGGCGGAGAAATCGGCAGCAGAGATACTTATATTTTTATGCCTCATGGTTTTGAACTGCTCGGTTCGGTTTGTGAAAAATCACTGGAAATTAAAGAAAGATATTTAAGTTGTCTTAAAGAAGGAAAAGATACAAATTTTGAGGATTCCAGAATATTCGGACATATGACATACAGCCATTTGATGGCATGGCTTGATTATAATGATAAGGATATAACGGTAAGGGGAAGGCCCGATATTGAAAAAGATTTTACTAATTCCTGTTTATATGCCGCGAAAAAAAGGAATTATTATTTTGTATGTTCCTACAGCAAGGGAGGAGTTTTTAAGTTATTTAAGAACGATAAACTTCTTTTTACTGACACCGGGATTGTTTGCGAACTTGATTCGGGAAAAGTTTGTGTGACAAACAGAATAGATACCGAAAACAGTTTTCAAGGCCAGGTTAGGGGAGACGTTATTGGGATTGAAAAAGAACTGTTTTATTATAAGAGACAGCTTGCCACTCCCGCAAAACAGGCTCTTTTAAGGATAATTTTATTTTTTTTGGGGTGGCTCCCGGCTTTTAGCAGATTTATAAGAAAATTGCTGCAGAGAATTCTTATAATTGGGAAGGATAAGGCACCGGTCTCTTTTAATCGGACATTACATCTTGGAGAAGATGGTTTAGAGATTAGAGACAAGATATCTCTTTTGGGCAATGAAAATGTTAAGAGAATGTATGTTTCAACCGATAAGGTCTCGATTTATATCGCGATGTCGGAGTGTTTTAATACGGGCGCCCTGAAGCCGTGGATTGATCTTAACCCGTATCTTGATAAGCTTAACTCGGAAAGAGTTGTTGAAATTACTAGGAAACTAAAATGACTTGGAAGAAAATCCGTCTTGCTATAACTTTTCTTATAACCGCGTTTATCCTTTATATTATATATTCTGATATAGATATCGATGCCTTTTCAAACATCTTTTCAGGCATGAACCATGCCTGGTTCTGGCTGGGGATGTCAATCTTTGTTATGTCCGCGTTAATTACATCGTACAGGTATTTAGTAATGCTTTCAACCAGTGTCAGGATACCGATTAAGACATCGCTTAAGCTTTATTTCGCGGGGAATTCATTAAATGTTGTTCTTCCTTCTAAGATAGGCGACATGAGCAAAGCGGTTTTCCTTAAAAAAGAAGGGATAATCGGCCTTCCCGCCGGCTTTAGCAGTGTTGTCGCGGAAAAAATATTTGATGTCGCGGGACTGAGCGTGGTTATGCTGACAGGGTTAGCATTGCTTCCCCCTGATAGTAATTTTACTCCACAAATAAAACATACAATTGTTGCTGTCGGGCTGGTTTTTTTGTTTTTGCCGTCCCTTATTTATTTTTTTGATTTTAAAAGATTTAAGTTTTTAAAGAGGTTCGCGGCTCTGGACAAAGTATTTTTGGAAGTCCAGAACTTTCTGGAAAACATGAAAAAGAATCCGGCTAAGCTGGTTCTCGCGGCAATTCTTTCGGCAGCTTCCTGGTTTATACAGGTATTTCAGATATTTTGTTTTTTTAAAGCTTTTTCGAACGATGCTGAAATTGTTCTAACCTTCGCGCTGGTTCCGATAGCAATTTTTATAGGCCTGATTCCAATTGCTTTTGCCGGTATCGGAACAAGAGATAAAGCGTTAATAGTTCTTTTTGGCTGGTATGGTTACCCGGATTATTTAATGGCGGCCGTTGGCTTGATGTGTACCGTGAGGTATATCATTCCCGCCCTTTGCGGTTTGCCGTTTATGATAAAATATATGTCAAAGGACAGGAAATAAAAAAAGAGAAAGTAACCACAGATAGTACGAATTTACACAAATAAAAGATAAAAAAATCAGTGTTGTATTATTTGTTTTTAGTTTTTTAACGCAATACTCAATACTCAATACTGTTTTTAGATTGGAGAAATATATGGACAGAGGAATATCTATAGTTTTGCCTGCTTATAACGAAGAAGAGAATATCGGCCATGCTGTTGGTGATATAGTGGGGTATTTTAAAGAGAAAAAAGAAAAATATGAAGTTATAGTTGTGGATGATGGTTCTTCCGATATGACCGGAAAACTTGCTAATAGATTGGAAAATAAATATAAGCAGGTGAGGGTTATTAGCCATCCGAAAAATGAAGGGTATGGCAAATCATTGAAAGATGGGTTTGATGCCGCGCGGTATGAGTACCTGTTTTTTACAGATTGTGACAGGCAGTTTGATATTTCAAGTTTGGATATAATGTTTCCGCTTATTAAGACGGGGGTTGTAGACCTTATCATAGGATACAGGCTTAAAAGGAAAGATGCTTTCTTAAGAAGGTTTTTATCATGGGGATATAATACCCTGGTCGGATTCGTATTTGACCTTAATGTAAAAGATATTGATTGCGCGTTTAAAATTTTTGACAAGAAGATTTTTGAAAAAATAAATATTACATCAAAGAAATTTTTTGTGAATACTGAAATTCTTGTAAAAGCGCATTATTACGGGTACAACATGATAGAGGTAGGTGTTCCTCACTTTCCCCGCACCGCCGGAAAATCCACTGTTTCACTGAAATATATACCGCGTACATTGAAAGAGCTTTTTAGAGTCTGGAGAGAGGTGAGAAAGCTTAAAAGGAAGAAAAGGGCAACATTTTAGAAATGAGTATCAGCCAGCCGAAGAATGAAGAAGAGTTCCTTGAAATCCAACCCTCACACGGTTGGCGGTCTATTAATTTGGGTGAGGTTTGGAGATACCGCGAGCTTCTTTATTTTCTAACCTGGCGTAATATAAAGGTACGTTATAAACAGACGGTCTTGGGCGCGGCCTGGGCTATTATACAACCTTTTTTCACAATGGTGATTTTTAGTTTATTTTTTGGGCGGTTAGCGAAAATTCCGTCTGATGGTATTCCTTACCCGATTTTCAGTTATGCTGCTCTTGTGCCATGGGTTTTTTTTGCTAACGGTTTGATGCAGTCCTCAAACACGCTGGTATCAAGTGCCAATCTGGTTAGAAAAGTTTATTTTCCACGTATGGTATTGCCTATTTCAGCAATAATTTCGGGAGCAGTTGACTTTATCCTGGCTTTCTTTGTGTTGTTGGGGATGATGTTGTTTTATGGTATTACGCCGACTGCCAATGTGATTTGGCTGCCATTTTTGTTACTGCTGGCGTTAACAACCTGTTTAGGTGCCGGTATGTGGCTTACAGCGATGAATGTGCAGTTTCGTGATGTGCGTTTTGCTGTCCCCTTTCTGATACAGGCCTGGTTGTTTGCTACACCCATAGCGTACCCCAGCAGTCTTCTTTCAGAACCCTGGCGCACTCTTTATGGAATTAATCCGATGGCCGGGGTTATTGAGGGATTCCGCTGGGCGCTTCTCGGTACCAATACGGCTCCGGGGCCTATTATTTTTGTTTCAGCATTTGTATCTATTACATTGTTGGTTAGCGGTGTCTTTTATTTTCGACGGATGGAAAAAAGTTTTGCGGATGTGGTGTGATTTATGAGTAATATTGTTATTAAAGTTAATAATTTAGGCAAACGGTATAATATAGGCGCGCGGCAGGCTTCTTATAAAACGCTTAGAGAAACATTAACAGGCGCGATACAGTCGCCGTTTCGGCGGTTTGCAAAATTACTGCGCGGAGAAGCATATGGCGCGGCAGAGATGGATGAGGTAATCTGGGCATTAAAAGGAGTCTCCTTTGAGGTAGGCCGCGGTGAAATTGTTGGTATTATCGGCCATAATGGAGCCGGAAAAAGTACATTGTTGAAGGTCCTTTCCCGTATTACCGAACCAACAGAAGGATGGGGAAGGATTTACGGAAGGATTGGATCTCTTCTTGAAGTGGGAACGGGTTTTCATCCCGAGCTTACCGGCAGGGAAAATATATTTCTAAACGGCGCGATTTTAGGTATGAGAAAAAGGGAAATGATCAGCAAATTTGATGAGATTGTTGCTTTTTCAGAGGTAGGAAAATTTATTGATACCCCTGTTAAGTTTTATTCCAGCGGCATGTATTTGCGTTTGGCTTTTTCTGTCGCCGCTCATTTGGAGCCGGAAATTTTACTTGTAGATGAGGTACTGGCAGTGGGGGATGTCGAATTTCAGAAAAAATGTTTGGGAAAGATGAGTGATGTGGCAAAGGAAGGAAGGACGGTTTTGTTTGTAAGCCATAATATGCCGAGTGTCGTTAATCTCTGTCAGCGGGCTATTCTTCTTGAGAAAGGAAGGATAATAGCAGATGGAAAATCCGCTGATGTTGTCCAGCAATACCTGACGTCGGTACGTTCGGGCGGCGGCGAGGTATCCTGGCCCGGCCCGGACAAAGCGCCTGGAAATGATATTGTCCGTTTACACGCGGTTCGTATTCT
>JAGLRQ010000005.1 GCA_023136205.1 Candidatus Auribacterota bacterium | reverse complement strand
GAGACAAAAAAGCTGCTGGATTCTAAAAAGAATTACAAAATGATGTCTAAGGCAAAGAACCCTTATGGTGACGGTAAAGCCTCAGAAAGAATAGTCAAAGTACTGGAGAAACATCTTTGAAAGCCCATATTATAGTACTTAACTATAATGGCATAGAAATTATGAATGAGTGCATTGCTTCTGTGGTTAAAGCAGCGCGAAATTCGAAAAAAGGCTGCCTGGTTACGGTTCTTGATAATAAAAGTACCGATGAAAGCCTGCCGTGGCTTAAGTCTCATTATCCGGAAATAAATATTGTGGTTGCTGATGAAAACAGGGTTTTATGTTCATATAACAAAGTTGTGGAGAGCATCAAAGAAGAAGTGGTGATCCTTCTTAATAACGATATAAAGCTTGACGCAAATGCCGTGGATCCTTTAATAGCGTTTTTTGAAGATAATAATGATGCTTTTTTTGTTGCTTCAAAAGTATTTGATTTTTCCGGGAAGAAATATGAAGGCAATTTGACCAGATTTTTCTTTAGATGGGGATTTTTTGGTGCCGAAGCACAGTTTAAAGGGCATGAAAGACTTATCAGCAGTTCCGGATTCAGCATGCAGCAGGGATTTGGGGCTTTTAGCAGGGTAAAATTTGTTGAATTAGGGGGATATGATGATATTTATCTTCCGGGCAGGCTTGAAGACTCGGATATATGTTTCAGGGCGTGGAAGAGGGGATGGAAAGGTTATTACGAGCCGGAGAGCGTGATGTTACACAAAGGCGGAGAAAGCTTTAAAAAGGATTTTGGAATAAGAAAAACTCTGGTTATGAATTTTAAAAATACATATCTTTTTATATGTAAAAATTTATCTTGGAAATATGTTGTCTTATCTCTGGTAATGGCTTTACCCAGAAACCTGGTTTTTCTTCTGAAGGGGAGGCCTGAATTTTTCATGGGTTTTCTGCAGTCGCTTCCCAGAATTGCTGAAGCCATCAGGAGAAGGGATAGAAATAGAGAAGCTGTTTATAGTGATGAAGATCTTTTTGAAATGATAAAATAAGAAATCCAATGATATCTGTTTGTATTATAACCAGAAATGAATCCGATAAAATTCAGAGGGCTGTTAAAAGCGCTGGATTTGCCGATGAAATTATTGTGGTGGATTCATACAGCACGGATGGAACGCAGGATATCTGCAGGAGATCCGGTTGCAAAGTCTTCGAACGTGACTTTGATAATTTTTCCGGGGTTAAAAACTTTGCCCTTGAGAAAGCTTCATACGAATGGATTTTTTTTCTTGATGCGGACGAGATCGTTACGAAAGAGCTTTCGAATGAAATTATTAATCTGGTGAAAATCAATCCGCCGGAAAACGCGTTTACGGTAAAAAGAAAAGTATTTATTTTTAGAGGAAGGGTTAAATGGGGCAGTGCGAAAGATGATAGTCCAATCAGGCTTTTGAGAAAAACCAGATGCAGTTTTTATCAGCCTGTTCATGAAGAAGTAAAGGTTGAAGGCAGTGTAGGAAATCTCGCAAGTTACCTTGAGCACCATACTACAGCTTCGGTAAAAAAATATCTTGAGAAATTAAATCTTTATACGGACCTCGAAGCGGATTTTATGTTTAAGAAAGGGTTAAAGTGTACGCTGTTTGACTTGACTGTGAAACCTCCTCTTTCTTTTGTACGCGGATATTTTATCAAGCTTGGGTTTCTTGATGGAATCAGGGGCTATATGTTTGAAGTTTTTTCAGCATACTATACGTTTAACAAATACGCTAAGCTCAGAGAGATTGTGAGAAAAGACAGAGGGCAAAAGGATAGAGTAAAAAAGTAAAAGAGAAAAAATTATGCCACAGAGACACGGAGAGCACGAAGAAAAAATTATTTACTAGATACTGTTTTTTACAAGATAGTGCGAAGCGAAGCCTCCCCAGAGGGGACCAAATACGGTTTTATTATGAAAATAGTTTATAATCTCTATCCGTCCGCGTTCCAGAATCCCGGAGGGGGGGAGATGCAAATGTCTAATACAAAATACTGGGTGGAGAAAAAAGGCCTGAAGGTTGATCTTTTTAATCAGTGGAGTACAAAACTTCAGGAATGTCAGATTTTGCATACGTTTGGTTCAGTTAAATATGCACTGGATGTTATGGAATCTGCCAGGTCAAAAGGGGTAAAAAATGTTCTTTCGACAATATGCTGGTTTGACTTGAAAAGCGCCTGGAATTCGCCTGATTTTACCGCTTCCCGAACCAAAAACTTTATAAGATACATAACAAAAGTTGTATATCCAAAGTTTCCTTCAATGCGAAGGAGAATGTTTGAAATGGCAGATATTCTTTTGCCTAATTCTCAAATGGAAGCTGATCAGATAACCAGGCTTTTTGCCATCAGTCCCGATAAGTTTTTTGTTGTGCCTAACGGTGTTGATGCGCGTTTTACCGATGCAGCCCCACAGCCATTTATCGATAAATATGGGATTAAAGATTTTATTCTTTATGTTGGCAGAATTGAACCGAGAAAAAATGTTCATACACTTATAAAAGCGATGAAAGGAAATATCCGACCTCTTGTAATTATTGGGAAAGCTGTATCTATGTACAAGGATTATTACGAAATGTGCCGTAAAATTTCTTCGGAAAATATTATTTTTATCGGGGAATTAAAACATAATGACCCTCTTCTTGCATCTGCTTATAAGGCCTGTGAAGTTTTTGTTTTACCCACATGGTTTGAGACACCCGGCCTTGCCGCTCTCGAGGCAGGGATAGCAGGTGCAAAAGTGGTAATAACCAAAGGGGGAGCGACCAAAGAGTATTTTAAAGACCTGGTATGGTATGTAAATCCTTCAAAGGCGGAAGAAATCTCGGGGGCTGTAAAAGAAGCGTTAAAATCGAAAAGGTCAGATACCCTTTTAAAACATATAAAAGAAAATTATCTCTGGGAAACAGTAGCTGAAAAAACGATTGAAGCTTATTCGCAAGTACTAA
>JAGLRQ010000049.1 GCA_023136205.1 Candidatus Auribacterota bacterium | reverse complement strand
CCCAGAACGTTCACCCCAGCCTGCTGGAGAAGGCTTGTTGTAAAAGGCGGCCCGGGATTTCTTTTTATATTCTTTTTGCTTATGCCGGTTATTAAAAACTTTGATGATTCAAGCTCTTCTTTTATTTTCGAAGCGCCTTTCTCATCATGTATCGCAATCTCATCTTCGTTCTTAGGCGTCTGAACAACCTTTTTGCCATCAACAGTCAGAAGCTTGGCTTGGAAATTTTGTTTATTGTCTATTTTAGAAAGCTCTGCGAAAATGTCCCAGTATTTCACCGAATTAAAATCTTCGATTTGCTTTTCTTTTTCACATACAAGCCTTAACGCGACAGACTGGACTCTTCCGGCACTTTGGCTTCCTTTAAGCTTTCTCCAAAGCAAAGGGCTGATTTTATATCCAACTATTCTGTCAAGAATCCTTCTGGCCTGCTGTGAATTAACTTTGTTCATATTAATATCATGAGCAGATTCAAAGGCTTTTTTAACCGCTGACTTTGTTATCTCATTAAAAGTAACTCTTCTCATCTTTTCAGAGGGGATTTTCATTATTTGTGATAGATGCCATGCTATGGCCTCACCTTCCCTGTCAGGGTCAGGCGCAAGGTAAACCTTTTCTGATTCAACAGCGGCTTTTTTAAGTTTCGAGATAATATCTTTTTTCTTTGTTATTGCAACATACTTAGGCTTAAATTCGTTCTTAATATCAATTCCTATCTCTTTCTTAGGAAGGTCCCTAATATGCCCTCCTGAAGCCATTACCTGACAGCTATCACCAAGAATTTTATTTATCGTCTTTGCCTTTGCCGGCGATTCAACTATTACAAGTGATTTCATCTTTCCCCGCGCTTTCTATTAAATAAATTCATCTGTTTCCCTGAAAGGGCAAAATAATACCAGATAAAAATTATTTTGTAAACGTAAACTAAAATTGATTTAGTATCTGGTATCTAGTATTCGGTATTTCGTGATCGGTCTTTTTTCTTTTCTCTGTTTTAAACCAGGCCATACACAAGGTCACTTGAATCCAAAACCGGAAACGCTCCGTCCCTTATAAGTTTATTTACTCCTTTGGAAAATGGTGAATCAATCCTGCCGGGGACCGCATAAACATCTTTACCCTGTTCAAGAGCATAATTTACGGTTATAAGAGACCCTGATTTCACAGAGGCTTCAACTACAAGAATCCTTTTTGAAAGCCCACTTATTATTCTGTTTCTCCTTGGAAAATTCCCGGCACAGGGTTTCTCATCGAGTTTAAATTCACTAATCAAAAGTCCTTTTTCACAAATTTTTTCAGCGATTTTTACGTTCTCCCCGGGATAAATATTTAAAAACCCGCTCCCGATAACTGCCGTTGTCAAACCACCAGCTGCAAGAGCTCCTTCATGAGCTGAAAGATCAACGCCTCTTGCAAGTCCGCTTACGACATTGAATCCCGCGGCAGCAGTATCATATCCTGTCTTATAAGCAATTGACCTGCCATAGCTGCTGGCACGCCTTGCCCCCACAATTGCCACAGAAATACTTTCAAAACATTCTTTCTTACCTTTGACATACAAAACAGGAGGCGCATTTATTATTTTCCTCAGCGAATCCGGATACTGTCCATCCAGAACTGTTACAATATCTATCCCCTTTTTTAAACATATATCTTTCTCTTTTTCAACATCAAAAGATTTCTGCCAATCTCTTATTGTTAAAATGTCCTTTTTATAAATTGATTTTACTTTCTTCTTTAGAATATCCTGATTTTTAAAAATAACGGAAGGATCGGGACAGTGTTTAAGAATCTCATTTATCTTTACGGGACCTATCCCAAAAAGGGCATTTAAAATAATTAAAGCATCTTTAGAATTCATAAAAAATTAACTCTTCTTCAAAATATGAACTATTAGACACGTATTAAAAGACTTATCATTTTGTGAAAAATGCGGGCTAACCAATAATCGAAGCAAGAGACCTTTTAAGGATTTCTATTTTTACGTCATCTGTTACTAAAACTTTTCCTATCCTTTCCGGAAGAACAAACTTCACGCGGCCATCTTTAACCTTCTTGTCAACCTGAAGAAGCGGAATTATTTCTCCTTCTTTGACATTTTTTACATTTACCTGAAGGCCAACAGATTTAAGAAGATTATTTTGCCTCTCGAGATCTTTTTCCGAAAACAGCCCTTTTAGAACAGCCGCTTTTCCTGCCGCAGCCATTCCCACTGAAACCGCCTCGCCGTGAAGAAACCGTGTATACCCTGTTAAAGTTTCAATCGCATGCCCTATGGTGTGGCCGTAATTTAGAATAACTCTCAAACTTGATTCCCGTTCATCCCTCGATACGACATCAGCTTTAATGCGGATAGAACCGACAACTGTTTCAATAAGTAAATCTCTATCAAAATTAAGAAGTTTTTTAACATTATTTTCTATTAGTGAAAAATACTTTTCGCTTCTGATCACACCGTGTTTAATGACTTCAGAAAACCCCTCTATAAAAACTTCTTTCCTCAAAGTAGATAAAACATCTACATCTATAAAAACAAACTTTGGCTGGTAAAACGCTCCAACCATATTCTTCCCCTGCGGAAGATTAATACCAACTTTACCGCCCACACTGGCATCCACCTGCGCCAGAAGAGTGGTGGGAACCTGGACAAAAGCTATTCCCCTTAAATACGTGGCAGCCACAAACCCGGCAAGATCCCCAATAACTCCTCCTCCAAGCGCTATTATACTGTGCGATCTATCTATCCCCGCTTTTAGAAGTTTTGAATAAATATCAATTGCTGTTTCAAATACTTTATATTTTTCCCCATCGGGGATAACAATTGCAATTACCTTTAGGCCCGCTCCCCTGAGCGAGGTTTTAACCGCTTCTAGATAAAGAGGAGCTACCACATCGTTGGTTATAACCGCTATTGATTTTCCCAGCCCGGCCTCTATTGTAAAATTACCAAGCTGATTTAAAATACCCGAACCGATAATTATATCGTAGCCTCTATCTGCTAAATTGACTTTTATTTTTTGCATGCTTTCTTCTCCTCAATCACTCACTATACCAGATTCACATGGGAAAAACCAAAAAATATATGCAAGCATATTTTGTTAACCTATATCAGCACAAATTCAGATCCAACATAATTGTTAAGAACCATGCCTTTCAGAGTTGGGCATATTCTTCTTTCACTTTTAACCAGCAATTTACCGGCAATTAATTTCTCAACAGTGTTTTCATAAATTTTCCAGAAATCAATCCCGAATCTTCCTGAAAGCTCCTCCGGATCTATTCCTTCCTTAAGCCTGAGCCCCAAACAGATAGTTTCATAAAATTTCACCTTGTTTTCAGGAGATTCGCTACCCTCAAGGGGGGATCTATCATTTTCAACTAAACCTAAATATTTTTCAAGAGTTGGAACATTCCACCACCTCTTTCCTGAAATACAGGACCACGAAGAGGGCCCCAGCCCCAGATACTCAAGGTTTCTCCAGTATTTTAAGTTATGTAAGGATTCTTTTCCCGGCCGCGCATAATTTGATATTTCATAATGGTTATATCCCGCACGGGTAAGGATTTTATCCGTTTCAAGAAATATTCCCGCGGCAAGATCTTCCGACAACACAGAAATTTTCCCATCTTTAACACATTTGTCATATGGAGTACCTTTTTCTATCCCCAAACAGTAACAGGAAATATGTTCCGGATTAAACTCCAGGGTTTTATAAAGATTTTCCCTCCATCCCTCAATTGTCTGGCCCTCAAATCCGCAGATAAGGTCTATATTTATGTTTTCAAACCCGAATTCCCTTGACATAAAAAAGGCTTCTTTAAAATCTTCATAACTGTGAATCCTTCCAAGAAACTTTAATTCGGCATTCTCTGTGGACTGCAGGCCTATGCTTAATCTGTTTATCCCGTAATCCTCAAATATTTTCAGTTTTTCATCGGTAAGGCTTTCAGGGTTTGCCTCAATAGTCTTTTCTCTGCAACCCCCGTCTATACAACAACTTAGAAGGCTTTTAAGCTTGTCAGAATCAAGCACTGAAGGGGTACCGCCACCAACGTGCAGCGTGTCAAAATGCTTAACATTATGACTGCTTAGTTCTCTGTTTACGGCTTCTACAAAGCGCCCTGTTTTATCCCCATCAAGTTCAATTGAATAAAATGAACAGTAATTGCACTTTTTTCTGCAGAAAGGAACATGAACATACAACCCTGGGTTAGGTTTTGATATCATAAGTATCCTCAAGCTATATATAATACATAACAGATGGTTATACAAATAAAAAAAATAAAGATTTTAAATGCTTTTCTGTTTTTTATCTGTGGCTAAACTTATAGTATTGATTTGTGGTTAAAAAAAGTTTATTTTCCTTTGCTTATGTGAAAATTTTATGTAATAATACTCGAAATTTTTGAAAGGTGATCCCATGGAAATGAAATTAAAAGATATTGCGGAGCTTTGCGGAGGGAAACTAAGCGGAGACCCGAAAGTACAAATAACTGGTGCCGGAGACCTGCAATCCCCAAACAAAGGAGAGATAATCTTTATTGTCTCACCTGAATATATAGAAAAAGCTGAAAAAACAAACGCAGAAGCAATTCTAGTGCCCAATGGAACAGCTAAGTCCAAAAAACCTACCATTGAGGTAGCAAATCCAAAAATAGCTTTTGCTCTCGTCATGAATAAATTCGTGCCCGAACCCAAACCGCAGCCCGGCATTGATAAAACATCTATTATAGGTAAAAACTGCCATATCGGAAACAATGTTCATATAGGGCCCTACACGGTTTTATCTGATAATGTAACATTGGGCGAAAACACTATCGTAGAATCCAATTCGTATATTGGCCAAAACGTGAAAATCGGTAATAACTGCAGATTATTCCCAAAGGTTACAGTCTATTACAACTGTATTATCAAAAATAATGTACGGGCACACTCAGGGACTGTTATAGGAAGTGATGGTTTCGGATACGAAAAGCAAAACGAGGTTTATCACAAAATCCCCCAGGCCGGCAATGTAGTTGTCGAAGATAATGTTGAAATCGGTGCAAACGCGGCAATAGACAGGGCAACTTTGGGTTCAACAATTATAAGATCCGGAACAAAAATAGATAATCTTGTTATGATCGCCCATAATGTCGAAATCGGCAGTGATACATTAATAGTGTCACAGGTCGGTATCGCGGGCAGTTCGAAAATAGGAAACAATTGTATCCTTGCGGGACAGGTCGGAGTCGGAAACTATGTAACAATTGAAGATAATGTAATTGTCGGCGCTCAATGCGGCGTTCCTATGAAAAAACGCCTGCGCGCCAACGAAATATACCTTGGTTCACCTGTCAGGAAGATAAAAGATATGGCAGAAATATTTGCCCTGGAAGGTATGCTTCCCAAATTCTTCTCAAAATTCAAACGGCTTAGGAAAGATATGGATGAACTTAAAGAACAGGTAGACAACGAAACAAAAGGAAGCCGCTAACATTTAGCCGTTTTAAAATTTACCTTTGCAACTTTCCTGAGATTATCTTTGCCGAATTTAGAAACAAAACCTTTAAGAGATTCAAGGATCTTATCTGATTTGCCCCCTTTGGGAAACAGCATTTCATAGTTTTTTCCCATGAGGTTTATTTCATTTACAAAGCGGGCCCGCGCGCAAATCGAAGCGGCAGCAACTACAATGTCTTCTTCTGCTTTAGCCCGTTGAACTATATTTGCCATTTTCCCTCTAGCCTTAAGCATATTTTGCAACAGAGGCCTTGTAGTAAATTTATCAACTATAACAAGTGAACAATCAATTTTTTGGAGAAGGTTCTCAATCGCACACGCATGAGCCCATGCAAGGATCAGGTTCATATTCTTCATTTTTCCATATAATTCATTAAATCTTTCAGGCTTAATTATTACAGTTTCAACTATTGCATTCTTTCTTATGTTTTCCGCGAGCATCTGGATTTTATTCTCGGATGTTATCTTTTTAGAATCCCGGACACCATCTTTTTTAAGCTTTAAAATAGAATCCCCTTCCGCACAGGCGGCACAGACAACAAGAGGCCCGAAGAAATCTCCCTTTCCGCTTTCATCAACCCCTATACGTTTCGTCACATCAGGCTTTTTTAAAAAAGAGGAGGTAAAAGTAAGATCTTTTAATATAAGCGGCTCAAAGACAAATTCCACAAAATCCCTGGTCCCCTTCCCCTGCACAAAAACTTTACCCGAAGAATATACAGAAATACTCGTATCAGAAGAACGCGCGAAAAAGGCAGTGTGTGGCTTTTCCCCTAATTTGAACCCTTTTTGAAGGAGTAGATTCTTTAATTCATGGATTTTCTCCGAGGATAGAGGTTCCGGGTGAGAATAGGAAATAATTTCTTTTGACACATCGTCCACTTTTTTTTAATTCACTTTCCACAAGTACATTAATCTAAAGCCGCCCGAACCAAAAACCTCAGAAAATTTACCGTTCATCACCTCAGCAAGGGGGTTTATTTGCCCTATCCTCAATAACAACAGTTCTCTCAAAGTACTTTCGGTCTTATAACAGATAATCCTGGCTTCTTCCAGTTCTGCTAACTTTTTCGTAACTTCAATCGCATCATCAATAAACCCAATACTATCAACAAGCCCCAGAAGTACCGCTTCATCACTTGTAAAAATCCTGGCATCTGCTATAGCCTCAACCTGTTTAAGAGAAAGGTTTCTTCCTTCCGCGACAATAGAAATAAACCGGCGGTACATATAGTCTACAACTCTCTGAATTACCTCTTTTTCTTCCTCCGTCATCTTTCGGGCAGGCGAAAGAATGTCTTTCATGCTTCCGGATTTAAAAGTGACATCTTCGACCCCTACCTTCTCTAAAAGGCCCCGTACATTAAACCCCTGCATAAGAACACCAATGCTGCCGGTTATAGTGGTAGGATGAGCCATTATGTAATTCGAAGGGGCAGAAATATAATACGCCCCGGAGGCAGCAATATCTTCCATGCTGACAACTATTATTTTCCCTGAATCTCTGAATTCTCTCACCTTATCGGCAAGAATATCACTCGCGGTCACTCCACCACCCGGACTATCAACCTGAAGGATAACCGCCGCGACAGATTCATCCGCTCTGGCTTTTTCCAGTTTCTCGCTAACGTCCTTTATGATATTCACACGTTTCCATGGAGTTTTCCCAGAATCCATAATAATCCCGCGCAATGGAATAAGAACAATTTTTTTACTGCCGGAACCGCTCACATAAGCTTCAAGATATTTCTGTTCACCTTCAATGCTTTCAGTAAAAGAGGTTTGCGCCTCTCTTACTAGAAAAACCAATCCAACTCCAAGTATCCAGAAAATAAGCACCATGACAAAAAAAACGGTAAACACCGCCCACACCCATCCCGGGACTTTTTTCTGTCCTTTCAAGGGAGTTACAACCATTTTATCTTCCATCCAACCACCCCTTATTAAAAAACCAGGCAAAATCTACTTAAATATTCAAAGTTTTAAGAGCTGCCGCTATTCAGTATTTATTTTTTGATCTACTTGATATCCACCGGATTGGTACTGTCCCTGTCATGCTCCTGCATCTCTCCCTTTAAAGAAACACCTTTTGCTCCATGTTCAGTAATAGTTTTCACAGGGTTATCAAGTTCACCTTCCATAGCTGCACAGCCGGAAATAACGATAGATACCATTAAAACAGCCGAACAAATAAAAATAACGGATAGTGTTTTTGCCATAATTTGTCTTCCCCCCTTAGTACTGATTACCTTCCCCGGTCTGATTCAACCTTTCTTTTACCTGATCAGAATACTTCCCTTTAGGCCTGTTTTTAATATACTTTTTATAATGATACTCCGCCAACTGCAAGTTATTTTTATTATAATCATATATATGAGCTAATCCCAGATGGCTCATAGAATTATCCGGATTTATTTCAATGGCCTTCTTGAAGCAACCAGCAGCTATGTCATACTGGCCAAGTTCCTTATATATACTCCCAAGATTAGTATACGCCTTTTCGAATCCCGGATTTGTCTTAACAGCATTTTTATAAGACTCAATCGCAAGTTTATTATTATTTTTCTTCCTATAAAGAATACCTAGATTGTAATGAGCAACAGCAAATGTAAAATCTATCACGATAGCTTTCCTATACTCCTGGATAGCTCGATCAATGCTCCCCTGTTTGCTATAAGTTACCGCAAGATTATAATGTTCTACAGCTTCCTTATCAAGTTTACTTATCTGGGTCTTATAATCTTTTTTTACTGCCTGTATTTCCTCATATAAAGAAATGTATTTTTTTGCCTGCGCGACTTCTTTTCCGGAAGGATATTTTTCAATATATTGCTTATAATACTTAACCGCACCGGCTCCATCTAAAAAATGTCTTTCATACAAATTCCCCAATGCATATAGGGCTCCGGAATTGTTTGGATCAAATTCCAGGGATTTCTTCAAATTATCTTCAGCTTTGGAAAAATTTTTACCGGAAATATCTTTCCGCGCGACATTAAAATATGCTTCCGCCAACAGTTTCTGAGCCTGACTGCCCTGCCCCACATCTTTGTTTCTCCTACTGCCACGACTCTCGTCGTGAGACGCAGAGGCAGGCAAAGAAACGGTGGAGACCTTTGAAAGAGCAAGTACCTGTTTAAATTCTTTTATAGCCAATATATTTTTCCCTTCTTGCAAATATTTCTCACCCAGAAAGTTATGTAAATCTTTATTATCGTATCCCAGCCCCTCTACATAATCAACCATCCTGTCTATTTCATCTTTGTTCTTAAGTTTAACAGCCTCTCTCGCAATGGAAAGAGCTGCCCGCGTTCTTTCTTTTTTCAGGGGATATCGGGAATCTTCTTTAATTGCTTCTTCAAAATTCGATAGTGCTTCCTTGTATTTACCTGCTTTCAAATAAGAACGGCCCGTCGCACGAAGACACGAAGCTCTTTCCATTGAAACGTTTCTGCTCAAATCACACGAGCGGACCTTATCGAAATAATTCAAAGCCTCCTGATATTTGTATTGATCAAAACACTTGCTCCCCATTAAATAATAGATCTCAGCCGCGCGAGCATCTTCTTCAAGAGATAAAAACATCTCAGCAGCTTTTTCTTCATTTCCGGAAATAAGCTCAATATTTACAATTCCTTTTAAAGCTCTTTTTTCTTTAGCGGAAATCGAGAGAGCCCTCTCAAAATATTTTTTCCCCTCGGAAATTTTGCCCAATTGAACATACGTTTCACCGGTCCAGCATAAAACTCCCAAAGAATCCGGGTTTGTTCCTAAGACTATCCTGAATTTTTCAAGCGCTTTTTCATATTCGCGTTCTTTAAAAAATTTTTCTCCGGTTTTCAGTTCATCCGATACAGAAACCCCTGCCGGCAGGATTTCATTTTTAGAAGTTTTTTCAGCCAGCGGCTCTAAAAGCTCTTTGTCCGCTTTCTCCTCCTCTATATCCTCCTGTTTCCTCTCTTTTCTCAAAGCCTTAATCCTGCCCATAACCTCACCGGCATCATTGGCTTTTAACCCTCCCTTTTCAAGATATCCCTGATAGTAGCTCAAAGCTTTACCTTTATCGTTAATATGTTCCTGAAAAATTACTCCGAGTTCCCGATACGGATGGAAATATTTGGGGTTCTCTTTTATACTTTTGCCGAATTCAAGTATTGCTGTATCTATGTCTTCCCTGTCCAAGGCTATTTTGCCTCTCTTATAATGGAGTTCCGCCGTATTTATCGGCATTTTACCGGTTGCCCTTTCAAAATTTTTCAAATATTGCATCGCCTCATATGATTTTTCACCGGAAGGAACACACTCCAGGTACCTGGCAAAATAATCGGCTGCTTTTTCTTCATCGTCAACCTTCGAAACATGTACCGCTCCAAGATTATAATACGCCGGGGCGAACTTTTCGTTATTTTGAAGGGATTTTTTCAAATTAGAAATACCCTCCTTTGCAAAACCCTTTCCTATCATCAGAAGCCCCAGGTTATTATACGCTTCGGCATATTCGGGATTAATGGAAACAGCGTTTTTGTACTCCGCAATAGCTAAATCATCATCTCCCATCATCTGATAAACATACCCCAGGTTATAATGAGCCTCGGCAATTGAAGGATCCGTCGCTATGGCTGTTATAAACTCTGAAACAGCCTTCCTGTATTCACCCAGTCTTAAATAAATCGTACCCAGTTTAACCCTGTATCTCGCAGAAGAAGGCATCCCGGGATTTTCCTGCACCTTTTCTTCATAATAGCTGAGGGCTTCTTCAATTTTATCGGCTTCCTTAACAGCAATATCTTTTTTTGACGAACACGCGTATAAATTAAACACAAGAAACAATAAAATACCAATTATAAAACTTTTCTTATAAAACATTTGTCGTTTTCCCATTCTCAAACTCATCTCATAAAATTCCAAGTTCGAAGACTATATTTGCTATCTTTCAAAGAAAGAGCTGTTTTAAGCTCGTTTCCTGTAATTTCCTTTTCGCTAAATTTTATGTCCAGTTCATTTTCAAACGCATTTTTGAAAATCTTAATTAGACCCTTCTTTGAAGGAATCTCAGTCACAAACTCTCTCAGAAAAGCATACGACCCGTTCCGGCAATGGCCTTTCAAGAGGATTTCACTTCCATTCATAATATCTTCAATCATTATATACCCTTGGTGAAGCAAAATGGGATCAAACCTTCTCTGGGCACTCCCCGCTATTTTTGAATTATTAACCATTACGTCATATTTGGTTGCCCGGGTAAAACAAAAACCGGGTTTTTTTATTGCCATTCCTTTTTCCTCACATCCATAAACACCCTTTATTCCCAAACTCATCAGGCCTGATTTTATCGCACCGTGAACAATCCTGTAGGTTGAAATAACATCGCTGCTTCCCGGAAAAAATTCCAGGTTAACAATTAGCGAATACGTTAGTTCACCCATATGCAAAACAATCCCGCCGCCGGTAGGCCGCCGAACAAAATCAATTTTTTTAGACCGGCAGTAAGGAATATTTACATCATCTTCTACTTTTTGAAAATAACCATAGGAAACCGCAGGACTTTTCCATTTATAGAATCTCAGTGTCGGGAGTGTATCGTCTTCTGACATAGAAATTGCAATGGCTTCGTCAACAGCCATATTCTCCGCCGCATCTCTCGGAATATCATCAATTAAACGCCAAGTAGTATACAATTATTACTCCTGAAACTTAGAATCAGGGCCTTAGCCATCCTCCTGCCCCTCATCCTCCGGCTTTTCAAAATTCCAGCAAACATCAAGCACTCTGGCAGCTTGAACTTCATCCAGTCTTTTTACCGACATTTTTATCGGAGCTTTTTTAAGAATTTCAGGGGTTTTTGCGGCAAGGCCCGCGATTTCTTTCATAGTATTTACAAATTCATCCAGAGTGTTTTTACTCTCTGTCTCCGTCGGCTCTATCATAATAGCCTCTTCCACTATCATGGGGAAATATACGGTAGGGGGATGTATTCCCCTGTCAATAAGTCCTTTTGCTATATCCACTGCGTGAATACCTGAATCGAGCTGCTTCTTTGCCGACAGAACAAACTCATGCATACAAGTCTTATCAAAAGGAAGATGATAAGAACCTTTTAGCTTTTGTTTGAGATAATTAGCATTCAAAACCGAGAGCTTGCCGGTTCTTTTTAGCCCTTCATCTCCAAGAGCTTTAATATAACTATATGCTTTTATAATCACTCCTACATTACCAAAAAAAGACTTTATAGATCCGACGCTTTGAGGCTTTTGACGGTTTAAAATCAATCCTCCATCTTTCTCTTCTATAACAGGCACAGGTAAAAAAGGAACGAGATGTTTTTTTACTCCAACCGGCCCTGAGCCGGGACCTCCGCCTCCATGAGGAGTAGAAAAAGTTTTATGAAGATTTAAATGGACCACGTCAAATCCCATATCACCAGGCCTGCAGATACCAAGCAGAGGATTAAGATTAGCACCATCATAATAAAGAAGGGCCCCTCTTGAATGTACTTTTTCAGCGATTTCTAATATCTTGCTCTCAAACAAACCAAGCGTATTGGGATTTGTCATCATGAACGCCGCAACTTCTTCATCAAGGGCACTTTCAAGGGCCTCTAAATCAACTTCTCCGTTTTTATCCGAAGCAATAGATACAACTTCATATCCTGCCATATGGACACTTGACGGATTAGTCCCATGAGAAGAATCCGGAACAATTATCTTTTTTCTTATTTTTCCTTTTCTCTCATGGTACGCCCTGATTAATAACATTCCAAGGAATTCACCATGGGCTCCGGCCGCAGGATACAGACAAAAGGCATCCATTGCGGTTATCCTACATAACATTTCTTCCATCTCTTTCAAAAGTGATAAAATCCCCTGAACATACTTTTCGGGAAACATTGGATGAATGTCCCTGAACTTTTCCATTGATGCAATATCTTCATTTACCTTAGGATTATATTTCATGGTGCATGAACCAAGAGGATAAAAATTACCATCAACATTAAAATTTTTAGAGGCAAGATGGGTAAAGTGCCTTACAATATCAAGTTCAGATATCTCAGGGAATCTAAGATTTTTTCTTAGGTATTTTCCCGGAATAAGGCTTTCAATCTCAGTTTCAGGCATAGCTGCTTCAGGAAGCGAAAAAGCTTTTCTTCCCCTAGAACTTTTCTCAAAAATTAGACCACTGCTTTTTTCCACTCTATAACCTTTTAAACATCACAAATCTTTGATTATCTCAATAAAGCCATCAAGGTCGGCTTTTGTTTTTGTTTCAGTAACACAGCACAATATACGTTTATCCATTTCCCCTTTTAACAATATCCCGGGAAACATATTTTTATTTACAAACTTGTCGAAAACCAGATTTGCAGGTTTCTTAAATTCAAGAACAAATTCGTTAAAAAACGGCCGTTTGAATTTAAGGTGGGCTTTACCGGTTTTTTCTATAGATTTAGAAAGATAGTGGCTATTGTTGATATTTGCTTCAGCAAGGGTTTTCATGCCCTCTTTCCCCATGTATGTCATAAAAACCGTTGCCCGCAGCGCCATAAGAGCTTGATTAGAACAGATGTTTGAATTTGCCTTTTCACGCCTTATGTGCTGTTCCCTTGTTTGAAGAGTCAAGACAAACCCGGGGTTTCCTTCTTTATCTGTCGTTCTGCCTACTATTCTTCCCGGCAACTTCCTGATAAATTTCTTTTTAACAGCCATAAACCCCAGATAAGGCCCCCCATACGATAGCGGAATACCTAATGGCTGCCCTTCTCCAACCACTATATCGGCACCCATGCTTCCCGGGGATTTAAGTACGCCCAGGGAAACGGGATTTACAATCGCGATAGAAAGAGCTGCAAAAGAGTGCGCAATTTCTGAAAGATTCTCAACGTCTTCAATACAACCGTAGTAGTTAGGCGACTGAAATATAAAACAAACGGGCTTTTTCGCGGACAACCCCTTTAAAAATTCAACACTTGTAACACCTTCCGGAGAAGGAACCATTAAAATCCTGCCTTTTGTTCCTTTCAAATATGTTTTAATCACTTCCACATATTCGGGATTTACCGCGGCTGAAATCAAAACATCACCCGGACCATCTTTGTTAATACTCATAAGCGCCGCCTCGGCCGCCGCAGTAGCCCCGTCATATAAAGATGCGTTCGAAGCATCCATCCCGGTTAATTCACATATTAAACTCTGGTATTCATATATCACCTGAAGGGCTCCCTGGCTCGCCTCCGGCTGATAAGGCGTATATGCGGTATAAAACTCAGGTTTCATCGCTATATGATCAACAACAGCAGGGATAAAATGCTCATAAGCACCGCCACCCATAAAAGATTTTATTTCAGTGACGGCAAGATTTTTTTCAGCCTTTTTCCTGATAAGAGCCTTTAACTCAAATTCTGAAAGTCCTCTCTCAAGCCTGCGGCTTTTTATTTTAATTTTCTCAGGCACACTGGAATAAAGATCTTCAATATCTCCAATGTTCATCTCTTTTAATATTGAAGAAATATCAGCTTCACTGTGAGGAACATAATCCATAAAAATTAATCCTCTGATATCTTGTTCTCGTAAACCTGCGCATCTATAAGTTTTTCCAGTTCTCTTTTATCTCTTATCTCAATCTCAAAAATCCATCCTTTCCCATAAGGGCCGGAATTTATAAAGGAGGGGTCTTTATCCAAAAGCGTATTAACTTTTGTTATCTTTCCTGATAGGGGGGTATAGACATCCGCAGCAGTCTTCACGGACTCAATAACAACCGCCTCATGCCCTGCTTCGATTTCAGTTCCCACTTTGGGCAGTTCAACAAAAACAACATCCCCCAGTTTGTCCTGAGCATAATCGGTGACCCCGATCAGAGCTTTATCATCTTCAATCTTTATCCATTCATGAGAAAAAGTATACTTAAAATCTTTAGGAATACTCATTATTATCCTCCTGTTTTGGTATTTCGTGAATCGTGTTTCGTATCTCGTAAAAAAATTTCTTTTTTAATTCTTTCTTTTTTCAGGGATGTAAAATGGTTTCTTTACGACTCTTGCTTCCACCATAGCCTTCCTGATTGAAATATCAATTCTCGTTCCAGGTTTCGCAAGTTCAACTGGAACATATCCCATCCCTATTGCTTTCTTAAGTGTGGATGACATAGTTCCACTCGTTACCTCTCCTACTTTTTCTCCGCTTGAGAAGATTTCATAGTGGCTCCTGGGAATACCTCTGTCTAACATCATAAAACCTATTAATTTTCTTTTTAGTCCATGCTCTTTTTGTTTCAAAAGAGCTTCTTTCCCGATAAATTCCTTATTAAAATCAATGACCCATGACAATCCGGCCTCAAGAGGAGTGGTCTCTTCAGTTATATCGTTTCCGTAAAGGCTATAACCCATCTCCATTCGTAATGTATCCCTTGCGCCCAGCCCGACAGGCATGAGCCCTGTGTCCTTAGCTTCCGCAAAAATACTGTCCCAAAGAACAGCGGCATAATCAGAAGGAAGAAATATTTCAAATCCATCTTCACCAGTATAACCTGTTCTGGCAAGAATACAATCGATCCCATTAATATTATTGGACATAAACTCAAAATATTTTATCGATACCGGGTTTTTAAAATCCAGAGATAAAACAATTGTTTTAGAAAGCGGGCCCTGAATTGCTATAAGCGCGGTTCCTTCGCTTTTATTGGCAATTTCGACACCGGAAACAAGATTCTTCCTCATCCATGCAAATACTTTAGCCGTATTCAAGGCATTTACAACAAGCATATACTCATCTTTTTTAATACGGTAAACAAGAAGGTCATCAACTATTCCACCGCTTTCAAGGCACATAACAGTGTACAATGCCCGGCCATCGGCAAGTTTTTCAATGTCATTGGTAATCAGCTTTTGAAGATACTCAACCGATTTAACGCCGGAAACAAATATTTCGCCCATATGAGAAAGGTCAAATATACCTGCGCTTTTCCTTACACAGTTATGTTCTTCTATAATGCCGGAATACTGCACAGGCATAAGCCACCCGGCAAAGGAAACCATTCTCCCCCCCATATTGACATGAACATCATATAAGGGAGTTTTTTTTACTTTTTCCATAAAAGTCTTTTCCGATATCGTATATCGTATTCCGTATAATAAAGGGCCCCAGCAGCAAGGGTCAAATAGCAGGAGAGATAATTAGTTTTTGTTTCTTCCCTTGACCCTGCGACCCCTGCCCCTTGACCCTAGTTTTTATTCCTTAATTTCTCCTCTGATACAATCTTAACTCCCGAGCTTGTCCCCAATCTGTCAGCTCCCGCCTTAATTAATTTAATAGCTGTATTATAATCTTTGATCCCTCCAGATGCTTTAACTTTCATAAAGGGAGGCAAAACTTTTTTTATAAGTTTCACATCCTGAACTTTAGCTCCGCCGGAACCAAAACCTGTTGAAGTCTTTACAAATAAAACCCCCGCAAGCGAGGCAATACGGCATGCCTGAACTATTTCCCCGGAAGTAAGATAACAGGTTTCCAAAATCAGCTTCACTGTTCTTCCTTTAACAACCCTTACTACAGAAGCTATATCTTTCCGAACCTCGTTATAATTCCCTGATTTCAACGCACCTATATTTATAACTATGTCTATTTCATCCGCTCCGTCTTTAACAGCCCGCTCCGCTTCAAATGCTTTAACAAAAGAAACATTCGCACCCAGGGGAAATCCCACAACGGTACAAACTTTAACCTGTGTTTTTTTCAAAATCCTCTTGCAGATTTTCACCCAAAAGGGATTTACACATACTGAAGCAAACCCGTACCTTACAGATTCTCTGCAAAGCTTTTTAATTTCCTTCTCAGTAGCATCTGCGCCAAGAAAAGTCTGGTCTATATGTGGAGCAAGGTTCATAAAAATAAACAATCCATAAGGCTATCACTTAAATAATATATCCCGGTTTAAAAAACAAGAAAAAAGATATGCTGAAAAAACTTTTTGGGGAGAAACAGAGGAAAATTTTTGCTGTTTCCTACTTATTAGGCAGCCCGTTAAGCATATGTATAAAGAGCCCGCTTCTGAGTTTCGGTTCAAACCATGTCGACTTGGGAGGCATTATCCCGCCCACATCCGCAACTGAAAGAAGTTCATCAATTGAAGTAGGGCAAAAGCTAAAAGCAACTTTATATTCACCTGAATCAACGAGTTCTTCAAGTTTTGCCTCTCCTTTAATTCCCCCAATAAAACCCAGGCGGTTATCAGTTCTCGGATCTGTAATACCAAGAATTTTCGAGAGAACTTTTTCCTGAAATATGCTTACATCAAGTTCTTCAACAACATCCATTATTTTATCTTCTGTATCCCGAGGCCTTAAGAGATACCAACCTTTATCAAAATACATGGCAAACCGGCCTTTTTTAAGAGGCCTTTTTTCTTTAATGTCCGATATGTCAAACTCCTGCGCGAGCTTCGCCAGAAATTCATCCTTCGTAAAACATCCTGTGTCTTTAACAACTCTGTTATAAGGAAGAATCTGCATCCGGTCATGTGGAAATATAACTGTCATTGCAAAATTAAATTCTTCCTCACCTGTATAATCTTTTACCTTTTTCCTGCATATTTCCGCGACATTTGCGGCTGAAGCAAGACGGTGATGACCATCAGCAACATAAAGGCTCGGGACTGATTTAAAAAGCTTAATTAACTCATCTATCACATCATCATTATCCACAACCCAGCATTCGTGGGTAACCTTATCCTCAGAGATAAATACAACTGCAGGGGCACTTGATGTTATATCATTAACAACCTTATCAATGTCATCTTTTTTTCTATAAGTTAAGAATACAGGCCCTGTGTTTGCCTGCAAAGCCTGAACATGCCTGGTCCTGTCCTGCTCCTTATCTTTCCTGGTTAATTCATGTTTCTTTATTAAAGAAGACACATACTCATCAATATCAACACAGGCAACAATGCCTGTTTGGACATGATTGCCCATTTTTTGCCTGTAAATATAAAAACTCGCTTTGGAATCCTGTACAAGAATTTTATTCTTTATCATTCTGTCCAAGTTCTCTTTCGCCTTTTTGTAAACCTTTGTTGAGCTTTCTTCAATTTCAGCAGGAAAATCAATTTCGGCTTTCACCACACGGTAAAAACTAAACGGATTACCTTTTGAAAGTTCAAAAGCCTCATCCCTGGAAACAACATCATAAGGAAGAGATGCCACCTTTGACGCGAGTTTCGGCTCGGGACGCAATGATTTAAAGGGTTTAATTCTTGCCACTTGCTAACTGTTCCTTATAAATTTCTCTTACTTTATTAAAAAAGGCTATACTGAAACCTTCTCTGTAATCCTGGTAAGCCCACTGCCAGGGTTTAAAGGATCCATGCTCATAATATAACATTCCCTGAGCAAATACACCGTTATTTAAACATATTCTGTAAGTTGCGTCTTTTGTGGATGCCACGACGAGTTTGGAGAGGTCGAGGTAACCCGGATCAATATTTACTTTTCTTTT
>JAGLRQ010000048.1 GCA_023136205.1 Candidatus Auribacterota bacterium | reverse complement strand
TTTTATTTTGCAAATACCTAAATTGGTGGAGATATTTTCAGTTCCGGTTAAAAGCCTGAATAACGTTTTTTTCCCTGATTGAGGCAGCCCAAGCAAACCAATTTTCATAAAATTACCCCTGATTTATTTGTAGTGAAAAGGCATCAAATACAAATCCTATATGCCCTGCATGTGTTCTATCTTCTCTTTTCCTTTTTATCATGCTATGTTTATGCCTTTGACGTATCATACTGCGATTAGAGGATTATATCGGAATAATGATAAGAGTCAAAGAAACTTGTTGTTTGCTCTTGCAAAAAAGAATATTTGATGTATATTTTAAAGTTAAAAGATAATTGTATCTGATTATGCGAGCCGATATTTCTATATCCATTATTATTCCTGTATTAAATGAGGAAAATCATATTTCTCCTTGTCTTGACTCTATTCTAAGCCAAACCCGCAGACATATTGAAGTAATAGTTGTCGATAATGGTTCCACTGACAGGACAGTTGAATTAGTGGAAAAGTTCGCGAAGATGGATAACAGGGTGCGGCTTGTCAAGGAAGAGAAACAGGGGATTATTGCCGCGAAAAATCGGGGCATAAAAGAAGCCAGGGGGGAATTTATTGCCTTTACCGACGCGGACTGTGTGGCTATTGTAAGCTGGCTGGGTTCTCTTGTCAAGCACTTGAAGGATCCTTGTGTCGGTTCTGTAGGCGGCCCCAGCATTTCTCCGAAAGATGATACTGCTTTGGGAAATATCATAATAAATTCACTATCGTGCTGTTTCCCGGCATGGAAGCGTTTTTGTGAGGTGTCAGGAAGTTTCAGGGAAATAGATTTCAATCCCCCGTGTAATGTTATGTATCCGAAAAGTGTTTTTAATGAACTTGGCAGTTTTAAAGAAGGCCTATATCCTTTTGAAGATGAGGAAATGATATGCAGGATTAGGGATAAAGGCTATAAAATATACTATGACCCTGATGCTATAGTGTATCATTACAGAAAAACAAGTGTTCCGGACGTGTTGAAACTTTCTTATAGGACCGGCAATAGCCGTGTGACTGCTTTAAAAAGACGTCTTAAAATGGGCAAGTTTCCATACTCACTGCCTTTGTCAATATTTTATGTTTCCGCTCTATTCCTGATTCTGCCCATGATAAAAGCCTTCTTTATTTATCCTTCCGCTGTTTACTTTTCACTGCTGGTATCCTGCGGGATAGCTTTTTCTTTATCCATGGCAAGAAAAACAAGAATACTTGAATTTCCTCTTTATCTCTTTTTCCTCGTTTTTATTGTTGTAGGGTGGAACTTTGGGTTTTTGAGAGGCCTTTTTCCCCGCAAGAGCTAATTACATTCTCAATACTTCCAATTGATTTTAATTTGATGTAGGATATAGTATTATACCTGTAGATTTTCTGAACTCGGATTGAGAGGGTATTGTGTTTGAAATATGCATAAAAACCACATTTTCATCGGCCCACAGGCTGAGGGGGTACGAAGGATCATGCAAAAACCTGCATGGCCATAATTGGAGTGTAAATGCCTATATTAAAAGCGATAAACTTGACAACCTGGGCATGGTGAAAGATTTCAGGGACCTGAAATCTGTTATTAATAAAATAGTGTCAGAGCTTGATCACAAAGACATTAATGAACTTTCGCAGTTTAGTGAAAAAAATCCTACAAGCGAAAACCTGGCTGTATATCTTTTTGAGAGGTTTTCCGAAAAGATTAATGATAAAAATGTAAGGGTTTCAAGGGTTACTGTCGGAGAATCTTCCAAAACGGAGGTTTCCTATTGGAAAGAATAAAAGTCAACGAGATATTTAAAAGTATCCAGGGAGAATCGTCTTTTGCGGGAAGGGTTTGTGTTTTTGTGAGAGTAGCGGGATGTAATCTCAGGTGTTCTTACTGCGATACCAAATATGCTTACGAGGAAGGGAAATTCCTTGAAATAGAGGAAATTTTAAAAAAGATAAAGAAATTTAAGTGCAATCTTGTTTCAGTAACCGGGGGAGAGCCGCTTCTTGAAAAAGGGGTTTATAAACTTATGGAAAAACTTGTCAAATCGGGAAAGCAGGTTCTTCTGGAAACAAACGGGTCTGTTTCAATAAAAGACGTGGATAAAAAGGCTGTTATCGTAATGGATATAAAGTGTCCCTCCAGCGGGGAAGACAAGAAGTTTTTACAAGAGAACCTCAAGTATCTCAAGCCTTCGGATGAAATAAAATTTGTCATAGGTAACCGTAAAGACTATCTGTGGGCGAAAAAAGCTATAAAAACATTTGGAATATTAAAACATAAGATTCTTTTTTCACCCGCGTTTGAAAGCCTTAAACCGACAGCGTTGGCGGAGTGGATTATAAAAGATAATCTCGAAATCAGATTTAATTTGCAGCTTCATAAGTATATATGGAACCCTTCCCGGAGAGGTGTATGAAAAAAAAAGCGGTTGTTTTATTAAGCGGGGGGCTTGATTCTGCTACGGTAACGGCCATTGCCGGATCAAAGGGTTTTGAAATATATGCCGTGACTTTTGATTACGGACAAAGGCACCGCTGGGAGATTAAAGCGGCTAAAAAACTCGCGGCTGTTATGAAAGTCAGGAAACATTTGCTTTTGAAAGTAGAAATGAGAAAGATAGGAGGCTCGGCTCTTACATCTAATATGAAAATTCCCAAAAAACGGAAGTGTAGTGAGATGAGGAAGAATGTTCCTGCCACTTATGTCCCGGCGCGCAATACCGTATTTCTTTCACTTGCTCTTGCCTGGGCTGAAACACTGGGTTCGAAAGATATTTTTATAGGAGCCAATGTTGTTGATTTTAGCGGTTACCCTGACTGCAGGCCGGAATATTTGAAGGCATTTGAAAAAATGGCGAACCTGGCGGTTAGGGAAAAAGCAGGTAAAGGCCTAAGAATTCACGCTCCTCTTATCAAAATGGCTAAAGCTGATATAATAAAAAAGGGATTAAAGCTTGGTGTTGATTATTCTTTAACTCATACCTGTTATGACCCCGCTGAAAGAGGGATATCCTGTGGTGAATGTGACGCGTGTATCTTGAGGAAAAAAGGTTTTAAAGAGGCACAAACAGTTGATCCTGTGAGGTATAAAAAATGAAAAAGTCCAGAATTAAGGGAATTACGCTTCTTAAGAAGGGAAAAACAACATATCCCGATTCACCTGATCAAGCAAAACTTGAAACATTTGAAAATATTGCTAAAGGGGATTACATAGTGAGGTTCGAAAGCAGCGAATTTACCTCGATGTGCCCGATTACAGGACAGCCGGATTTTGCCGGTATAGAGATTGAATATGTACCGGGCCGCAGATGTATTGAGTCCAAATCTTTAAAACTTTATCTCTTTTCATTTCGTAATATGGGTATGTTCGCGGAAGATATAGCGAACAGAATTCTTGACGATATAGATAAATCCGCCAAGCCTAAAAGAGCAAAAGTCATTGCCAGATTTACAGCGCGCGGCGGGATAGGGATAACAGTAGAAGCAGAGAAGAACAGGACGGGAAAAAATGCTTCCACGAAATAAGATAAAAATATTCGGCTGTTTGGCCTCCTCTATAACGGGAATTTTACTTTTCCTTTGTTTTTTTCTGTTTCCCGTTTCCGAATACAGTATCCTGGTAGAAATCTATAAAAAAACAGAAATCACCAGGATCTTTGGGTTTGAGGCTAAATGGGAATATGCCGGAACCCTATGGAAATATGTGGTGCCTTATGCCGGCGGGCTTTTGATTGCAATCCTTCATATGGGAATAATCCGAAAGAAAAAGGGGGATTTTCCCATCGAACGAGACCTTTTTATGCTGTTGTCCTTATTTGTTCTTATGAAATTCAGCTGTTGTGTTTTCGAGATGATTGGCTGTTTAACAAAAGGAGTTTTTTCCCCTCTCCAGGATGGCATGATTGTTTCCGGGTTAATATTCGGCTATTTTGGAATTCTTCTTGTTTATATGGCAACAGTTTTGCGGCGGCTTGAGGATTTGAGGAAAATCGGGGTATATCAAGCGGTATTTGGCATGGTTTACGGTATCTGGATAGGATTTAATATTTTTACCAAATCAGCATCTTATGGCATGGAAGTTGTCTTTTGGTGCATGCTTATGCTTGTCCTGTCCGGAAATATTATATACAGGTCTATTCCTCAAACTAAATGCACGGTTAAATACTCGTGACCTGCATTTCTTACCAGTGATCTACTGCAGAGGCGTAAATGCCCAAGCCTGCGGCGTTATGCTCCTTCGGGTTTCCTCAACAGACCTTCCAGGTATGCCTCCAGTACCCTCAGTCGCATGCCTTGCATCCATAGGCATTTACACCTCTTCGCTACGATAACTGGCAAGAAACACAGGTCAATATAATTTTAGAAATTTTTTTGATACAGTTAATTATTTTTTTTCTTGCACCATGTTCACATGTATGTTAACTTAATACTGTGAGAACAATAATTTTTTATAGGACTTTGACTGGCAAGTGTCCTGTTGAGCAATTCTTGGACAACTTATCAAGCAAGCAAGCTCAGAAAGTTACCTGGGTTTTAAAATTGGTTGAGGATCTTGATTTTGTGCCGGGTAATTATTTGAAGAATCTTGTTAACACCAACGGGATACTTGAAATAAGAATTCAATTTGGGAAAGATATTTTCAGGTTATTAGGATTTCAGAAGGGGAGAAACATTGTCATTCTCACAAATGGATTCCAAAAGAAAACTCAAAAGACTCCATTTCAAGAAATCAAATTAGCAGAGAAAAGGAAACGTGAATATTTAGACAGGGGGAAAAAGAAATGAGCGATTTAAAAAAGTATGTAAGCAAAAGAAAGAAATCCGATAATGCTTTCGCGGAGAATTACGATGTCGGGTATAGTGATTTTAAAATAGGTATTATTTTAAGACAAGTAAGAGAAAGAGCAGGGTTAACCCAGGAAGAGGTCGCAAAAAAGCTTCATACTAAGAAATCCGCAATATCCAGAATTGAAAACCATGCGGAAGACATACGATTATCTACGTTAGAAAACTTCGCCCATGTTTTAGGCAAAGAATTACGAATTCAGATTCAATAATTGAGCGAACGGAAACATAGGGAACATTTTTCGTATGATTTTATAGAAAATATGGAAGAAAAATTTAAGATAAATAACATTAAAGCAAATAGAGGGCGTCCGAAAAAGAACAATAAATAGAAGCGTCTCCTTTTACTCTTTAACTTTAAGCAGGAAAAGGCGCTGTTCCCTTTAACCTTTAATCCGGGTGAATAATGGGTCCTATAATATTATTAGATAAATCAACTTTTCAAATGCTTTCAAAGAAGGAAATACGTTTTTTAGAGAAGCATTATAGTTTAAATATCCCTCCTGTTCTTATTACTGAAATTTTAGGTGATTTAAACAAAAATTATAAAAATTCTGAATCAAGAGATAGGGTAAAGGAATTTGCTCAACGTCTAGATCCGTCATCAAAAATCAACATAGATGCAAAATATTTGATAGAAGATAATTTGATGGGGAGAACGATAAAGATGCAAAATGTACCGATTCTTCCTGCTGGTAAAATTATTGAAGGAGTTGATGGTAAAAAAGGAATGTTTTGTGACGAGCAAAAAGAATGGAAGTATATAAGAAAATGGAAAAACGGTGATTTTTCTATTGAAGATAATAATTTTGCAGAAATGTGGAGAGAGATAACAAGAAGTGTTAATTTAGAGCCTATGGTGAAAAAGTATAAAAAAATATTTCCTATGTTATCTAATGATATGCAAAATATAGAAACTTATAAAGATGCCAAAAATATTGCAATTCGATTAACAGAAAACCCTACTTATCAGTTGGAAATATTACAATTAATGATGAATATTTTTAGAATAGATAATTTAATTCAGGAAAAAGTTTTAAAGAGATGGAAAATAAGGGGTATAAATTTATTAAATGAGTTCGCTCCATATGCATATTATTGTTTTTTAGTAACTCTTACATTTTTTATTGCTTTATCTGCTGAGATAATCGGTACTCGTTCTACTAATCTGGTGGATTTACATTATATCTTTTATTTACCTTTTTGTATGGTTTTTACGTCAGCAGATAATGTTCAAAGTAATTTCGCAAAAATATTTTTAAAAGATACTCAAGACTTTATAGAAGCTATAAATTTGAAAGCAGATATTAATGGAATAATTATGCATTGGGATAATATGCCTGAGCATGACAAGAAAACATTTGCCAATGATTATGGTTGTTATCCCCCTGAGTTTAAATATTCGATAACTAACAAAATTTGGAAAAAGCATATGAAACCAAGATCTAAGCCTTTAAGTTCTGAGAAAAAAGAACAAATAGGAAAAAAGATTTTGGAAGATATAGGGCCTTTTTTAGATGCTATTAAAAAAAGCAGATAGGGGAAGTTGTAAAAAAGAAAAAAGGAAAAGAAAGAAAAGGGGACGCTTTTGACTTTTGATTGAAGCCATATTATCCTTATATGTTGTCCAGTTGTACGCCTGGGGCTTATATCTTTTAAAGTTGAATTGTTGTTTTGGAGGGAGTAATATTGATGAGTGTAGGGGGAATATATGAAAAAATTTATAATAAGGAAAGTTGCTCTAATTTTATTTTTAATATGCACTACTTATAGTTTTTCGTCAGATTTTTTTAAAGTTTGTGTAACATTTGACGCATTTGATGAAAATAAACATATTATGAATTTAGCAGGAAGCTATATCTCCAGAGAGCTACGATCTTTGAATGACGTTATAGTAGATTTAAGATATGATTGGCAAACTAATTGGAGGCAGATGAATGCTTCAAATCCCGATTGGCGAATTCATATTATGGTTTCGCAACTTAGAACTACAGATGGTGTAGAGGTGGGGATTGTTATATCTGCTACTGTGTTGTCCGGAACTTCTACATTTATACACCAAAGTCTTCGGGCAGGTTCTTTAAATGACTTAAAAATCTTTTGTGAAGCGATTGTGGCTTCGTTTGATAGTCAGTTTCTTAGCGAAGATAGAAAAGAAAATTTTTTGGAAAATTGGCAGAAAAAAATAAGCGAGAACTAAGAAAGAGAAAAAAAGAGAAAAGAGAGAAAAGGGGACGCTTCTATTTTTATTGACAAACCAAAGCAAGCTTGATAATTTTCACCTATGCCAAGAATATTCCGAATTCTGCCAGAAGAAGGCGCATTGCATATCCTGACGCGGGGCAATAATCGTCAACATGTATTTGAAGATAATGTTGATTACAAGACATACCTTGATTTTCTTAAGAAATATAAACAAGAAAATAACATCCTGATTTATCATTACTGTATAATGCCGAATCATGTACATTTATTAGTTGGGATCACACCTGAAAGTAATCTGGCCAGGTTCATGAAACAAATAAACCTTGCCTATCTTTATCATTATAAGAAAAAATATAATTATGATGGCCATTTATGGCAAGGCAGATATAAGAGTCTTCTTATCAGTAAAGATGAATATTTGATAGCTTGCGGCAGATATATAGAGCTTAATCCGGTAAAAGCTTGTTTAGCAAAAGAAACTAAGGAATATAAGTGGTCCAGTTACAACGCGTATGCTTATGGGACAGGGGACGGTATAGTAAATTACAATCCAGTATATTTGGATTGTGGGAAAACAGATAATAATAGGCAGAAAAATTATCGGGAAGATGCTGACGAAAATATCGAAGAAATCAATCTTAATTCGAGATTCCTGGGGCCATATGATTTTATAAAAAATATGGAAGAAAAATTTAAGATAAATAACATTAAAGCCGATAGAGGCCGCCCGAAGAAGAACAATAAATAGAAGCGTCCCCTTTTACTTTAAATAACCAGACTAATCTGATAACTGAAATTTCTTATGCTTTCATGTGAAACAATAGAAATTTATCCATCCCCGCTTGCTATCTCGCACCGGATAAGCAATTCCGGGCGGGAAGTGTATTTTAATACCAGTTTTTACACGTTTGGGAAAGTTATTTTGACACTTGCCGCTGAGCTCCTTGACATAAGTTTTTTAACGGATTTTGAAAAAGAAGTTTTTCTTAAAAAGATATGTGAAAAATATTTTGAAAAAAACAGGAAAGGGTATTTTGCCGGGGTTTACGGCAGGCCGGGTTTTGTAAAGGATATTAAAAAAGCCGTAAAGACTCTTAAAAAAGCGGGGGTGAACGCGGAAGACCTTAAAGTATATATAGAAGAATGCGAACACCCTGAGATGGATAGAAGAAGGCTCCTGGATTTGTACGCGATTTACTTTCAGTACACTAAAAGCCGGAAAGACTACGATGATATGGGCTGGCTGGTTGTCGATGCCCTTAAAAAATCGAATACACTTCCGCTTTTTCTCCGCGTTGTGAAAAAAGTTATAGTGAGAAGCCGCTACCAGATAACGGATGTTCAATTAAAGCTTTTAGAAGTGTTGTGCGCGAAAGGGATAAAGGTTGTTGTAATGTTTCCTTTTGATGAGTCTAATCCCGCGTTTGAAGTCGCGAAAACCGCGGCTGAGTATCTTAAAAATATAAAAAGTAAAAATCTGAAAGTCGATTTTAAAGTTGAAAGTTCTGCCAGGTATCCCTGTGACCTGTTTTTCGCGCAGGAACATTTTTTTAAACCTCCGGAAAAAACCTTCGAGCCAAAGGACAATTCACTCCTGATTGTTGAAGCTGCCAACAGGGACTTTGAAATCAGGGAAATAGCTTTCTGCATAAAGAAGCTTCTTACCGAATCACAGGATTTAAAACCGGTTGATATTGTCCTTATTGTAAAAGATATCGCGAAGTATGACGATTATATAAGGGAACACTTCAAAAGAGCTAAGATACCATTCTTTTTCAGGCGGGGAAAACAGCTTCAGCGCACAAACTTTTATAAAGATATAATGCTTGTTCTTTCAGCGGGAAAAGATAATTTTAGACGAGAAGATATATCCCGCATCATATCGGCGCCTTATTTCTTAGATTTTGGTGTTGAAAAGGATAAAGCGGAACAGATCCTCTGCCTGTCAGGATACTTCTCTTTTGATAATGAATCCATAGATAAGCGTCTCAAATGGCTGAAAGAATACGCGGGACAATTCGAATTGTTCAAAAAAAGATTAATTCTAAAAGAAGATATTGAAAAGGTCAGAAATTTCCTTATTCCGTTTATTGATGAAATACCTTTGAAGGAAACCCGAAAAACAGTTTTTGAATTTACCGGATGGCTTAAAGAATTTATTGAAAAATATTATGTCTGTGAAAGGAATCGAGAGCAGAAAGAGAAAGTTCTTTCGCTTGTTGATGAGATGTTGATGAGCAATAGGAAAATGCCGGGCAGGGAGAAAATTTCTACTTCCCGGTTTAAAGAAATGCTGGAAAGCCTTGCCGAGAGGGAAACCGTGAGCGGGGAAAAGAACATTAGCGCGGTTAATGTCCTTACCCCGTTTGACACTGACGGCCTTGGATTTAAAGTCGGGATTTTTTGCGGGATGGTAGATGATGAGTTTCCCAGAAAAAAAATGGAAGCGCAGGTGTTGAAAGACAAGGATATTAATGGAATAAATAAGGTTCTTGAGAAAAAGGGTTATTTGCCCATTCAGAAATCTACGGATGAAGGGCTTCTCGATAGGAATGTTTTCTATCGCAGCATGCTGAGCATTTCGAAGAGCTGTATTTTTACGGTTCCGTTTACCAGTGAAACGCGGGAGGATAAAAGAAGGTCAATTTTCCTTGAAGAACTTGAATTTCTCTTTTCCAACGTTAAAGACGGTAAGCTGATTTCAGGGTTGAAGAAGAAATCAATTCCGCCTTCCAGGATTATACTTCCTGTTGAGAAAACAGCATCGAAAACTGAATTTGAAATTTCCCTGGCGAATACACTTAAAGATAAAAACATTGAAGTGGAGCCGGTTTCAATAAAAAGTGAAATTACAAGATATAAACCTGTGTTTTTAAGGAACCCGAATCTAGAGAGCACGGCCGGCAACAGGTATTTTAGAGGGATATATTCGTCACAAGATCTTAAAAAGAATCTCAATAATCTGTTTTTTAAAGATGGGCGCTTTATTTTCAGCCCAAGCATGATAGAGCAGTTTTTAAGATGCCCGTACAGATTTTTTATGCAGTATCTTCAGAAGCTGAAGGTTTTTCCGAGGCCCGAGTTTGAAATGAATATTATGAACGAAGGGATAGTAACCCATGCCATTCTTGAAAGGTTTTGCGGGGAAAGAGAAACCGGTGATATCAATCCTGAAAAAAGAATTGAGAAAATAGCCGGAGAATTTTTTTCAGATTATGAAAAAGAACATTTTACCGGCAGGAAAGAACTCTGGGTTGTAAGGAAAGAAGGAATCCTCCAGACGGTTAAGAATTTTTTGCTGCTTGAAGAAAAAAGCTCTATAGGGCCGGGGAAAACCAAACTGGTTGATGTCGAATATAAGGTTGATAATTGCATTGTGGATATTGACGGAGAAAAAATAGCCCTCAGGGGAGTTATAGACAGGATAGACTGTGCTTCCGATGGAACAATTTATGTAATTGACTATAAAACAAGCAGTAAGCCGAGGAAGGATAAAGATTACCAGCAAGGATATCTTGCTCAAGCGGCTTTGTATAAACTGATTTTATTAAACAGGGAAGTCGCGGAGAATTTAAAACTTGAAGACATTAAGGAGAGCAAAATAAAAGCCTGTTATTTCGCGTTGAAAGCTGACCCTTATAACGAAAAAGCTGAGTATTTTACAGAAATAGCAGCATCAAGCGATTGGAAAGAAATTCTTAAAGACAAGATAATGAGATTTAAACACGCGGTTGAGAAGATGGAATTTCCTGCCGAACCGATCGATATAGATTCCGATAGAAGAGAGTGCGGGTATTGTGATTTTGCTTACCTCTGCAGGATTGGTGAAGACTGGAACGGGTAGAGAAAATGTCTTATAAATGGGAAAAACAGATAGAAGAAATTCTTGAAAATAACATTAGGGCGACTGTCTCCGCTTCTGCCGGCACAGGTAAAACAACCCTGTCGATGGATAAGGTTACACGCTTTATTGAAACAGGTAAAACTCAAGAACAGCGTGAGGAATTTGCTTCTTCAATCTGCTGTATTACGTTTACAAAGAAAGCGGCAGGAGATTTTAAAGAGCGCGCCCGCGAGGTCCTGGTTGAAAAAATCCGCGAACTGGAGCCGAGGCAAAGGTTTGAGTATCTTCAGGTAGTTGATGAAATTCAGATATCGACTATTCACTCCTTTGCGATGCGAATCCTGCGTGAATTCGCGGCTTACGCGGATATTGACCCTGAGCCGGAAATTGTAGATGAAGACAAAAACATGCTTATGAGAAAAGCTGTCCGGGAAGTTATTGTTTCCAGAATAGATTCAGGTAAAGATAAAATTTTAAATAAGGTTCTTGCTGTGATGCCGCTTGAAGGCCGCGGGTATAGCCCTGGAGTGGAAGATATCTTGTTTGAGATTGTTGATAAATTCCAGGCGGCGGATATAAAAGATTCAATGGAGAGATTTGTTGATCGTGCCGTAAAAAATGAAAAAGAAGAAATCAAGGGAATATCCCTGTGTCTGGCTCAAATTGCTGATGAGGTTATGGAACATTATGCCGCCCTTAAGGAAAACAAGATTACATATGATGAGATAATATTAAAAGCCCGGGACCTTCTTCGCGATTGCAAGGATGTTCGGCAGGAGCTCAAGAGAAGGTTCAAGCTGATTATTCTTGATGAAGCTCAGGATACCGATAATGTTCAGATTGAGATGGTACTCTGGCTTGCTGAAAATGAAGAAACCCTTGCCTCAAATCTTTCAGATGTTGAGATTTCAAACAAGCTGATAGTGGTTGGAGATTTTAAACAATCAATCTACGGGTGGAGAAATGCCAACCCGGAAGTATTTAAAAACATTCAAAAGCAGATAGGAAACAGCAGGCCTCTCAGGGAAAACAGGCGCAGTCAAAAAGCAATTATTGCGTTCATAAATAATCTTACCTTAAAAATCATAACAGATTTCGATGAAAAGAAAGATAAGATTATTGCCAGAAGGAAGGATTGTCATGCGTCGGGTAAAGTTTATAAGTTATTCAACAGGGATCCGTTCAGGAGTGCCGCGGAACGGCGGACGCGGGAAGCTGATTTCCTGGCGAAGGCGATATCAGAGATGGTAAACAACGGAACATTCGCGGGCAGGGAGGTAAGAATATTTAAAGATGGCCAGACTGAAAAACCTTCTTATTCTGATATCGCGATTCTTTTGAGAAAGATGGCCAATCTTAGTGATTATGAAGCGGCTTTAAGAAAACATAATGTTCCCTATTTTTCTTTAGGAAACCGTGGTTTTCTGTACCGCTTTGAAGTAAGAGACGCGATTAACTTCCTTAACGTTATGGTTAACGGTAAAGATGAACTTGCTTATGCTTCTTTGCTCCGATCTTTTGCTTCTTGCGCCGATGATAACCAGCTGATAGATAAAAAGCTTAAATGCAAAATACTTGAACCGGTAGAAGGAAAAGAAAGGAATATGGTTCCTGAGATTAGTGAGCTTAACAGGATTTTAATTGATATTAGAGAGAGAAAGGGTAGTCTTTTCCCTTCTGAAATGTTGATTGAGTTTCTGGAAAGGACATTCTATTTAGTTACCCTTGCTCTCCTTGAAGATGGAGGTTTAAGGATTGCTAATGTAAAGAAGCTGATAGAAAAACTGAGGAAAATAGAAGCAAAAGGATATGAATCTCTGAGTGAAATAACAAACAGGTTTACTAATGATATAAACTTCAAGCAGGATGAGGGTCTGGCTACGATTTCCGGGGAGGGAGATAATTCGGTAAAGATAATGACTGTTCATAAATCAAAGGGCCTGCAGTTTCCAATTGTGCTAATACCGGAAACAATGTCTTATCTTCGCGTTCCGGACAGAGTGATAATCACGTCGGGCGGAAAATTCGCTGTAAAGCTTAATAAATACTGGGTAACTTCCAATTTTGAAAAGGAGAAAGAAAAGTTAAAACTGCTCAGGCTGGAAGAAGAGCAAAGGCTCCTTTATGTCGCGGTTACCAGGCCAAGGGATCTTTTGATTATCTCGTGTTTAAATAAGAAACCCGGCTTGAGAGAAACAAGCAAGGCAAAAAACTGGTTTAACAGCGTAAAAGACATAAAGCCGGCAGAAGAAATATATGTTGAGGACTATGTTCATGCCGTAGATTCAACGCAGGCCCGAGAAGAAAAGGCTGTGGCCAGGCCACAGGCCCTTGATGCTTCGAAATACAGTTCTTTTGTGTTTAAGGATATTGAAAAAGAAACACCGCCTATAGAGAGAATCAGTGTGTCACGCTTGCTTGATGAGAAAGGTTATACTTTGAGTAAAGATGCCATGGAGCAGGATGTTGAAAAAGTAGAAGAAATGGAAGAAGATGATTACAGAGGGAGTAAAGCCAAATTGGGCAGTGCAGTGCATTATGTCCTTGAGCATTTTTGTGAGGAGGATGATATTTTAAGACTTCTCAGACACAAGTTAACGGAAGAAAAGGCAACTCAATTTGTGCCGGTGATAAAAAAGTTTGTGCGGAGCAAAGAATATAAAGAAATAATGGAAGCTGACGAAGTTTACAGAGAACTTCCATTTGTTATGAGGGAAGGTAACAGGGAAATAAGAGGAAAGATTGACTGCGTGTATAGAAAAGGAAACAATATAACGATAGTTGATTTTAAATATTCGCCTGAATTTAAGGGAGTTCGTTACCAGGAACAGCTTGATATTTACGCGAAAGCATTTAGGAAACATCTGCGGACGGTGTCAAAAGAAATTCGCGTGGCCGAGAATATCAGAACAAAGATTATTTATATTAATGGGAGGTAATATATGAATAAAAAAGCAATTGTCATTTTAGCAGATGGTTTTGAGGAAATAGAGGCTGTAACTCCGGTGGATGTGTTAAGAAGAGCGAGAGTTGATGTTATTATCGCGGGCCTTTCAAAAAAACTTGTTTCAAGCACGAGGAACCTTAAAATTGAAGCTGATATGGAATTAACAGAAATAACAGATGCCGACGCGATTATACTTCCCGGGGGGATGCCTGGCGCCAAGAATCTTGCCAATTCAAAGATTGTTTTAAAATCAATAAAAAATCTTAATGAAAAAGGCAGAATAGTTGCCGCGATCTGTGCTTCTCCGGCGTTTGTTCTTGCGCCTTCGGGTGTATTGGATGGTAAAAAAGCAACAGGTTATCCGGGTACCGAACAGGAATTTGGAGATAAAATTACGGTTGTCGATGAACCTGTAGTTGTTGACGGCAATATTCTGACCAGCCGGGGGCCCGGAACCGCGTTGGCGTTCGCGCTTAAACTTGTTGAAATTCTTGTTGGAAGAGAGAAAGCCGAAGAACTAAGGGAAAATATGCTGGCTGTATACAAAGGTTAGGTATCAATGATAAATGGATATTATTTTATAACAGATTCCGTATTGAGCCGGGAAAGCAGTATAAGTGATGTAGAAAATGCTATAGATGCCGGAGTAACTGTGGTGCAGTATAGAAATAAAGCAGGCTGTACCAGGATTATTTATGAAGAAGCATTGGAACTTAAAAAAATATGTTCAAGCGCTCGATTTATTATAAATGACCGGGTAGATATTGCTCTTGCGGTAGACGCGGATGGCGTTCATATAGGCCGCAAAGATATGCCATATGAAGCAGCAAGAGATCTTTTGGGAAAAAGCAAAATAATCGGTATGAGTGTACACAGTATGGGCGAAGCATTGGAAGCGGAAAAACAGGGAGCTGACTACCTGGGTGTAGGCCCCATATTTGCCACAACGACAAAAAGAGATATAGAACAGCCTTGCGGAACCTCTCTAATAAGAGAAATAAAAAAAGTGTGCAAAATTCCTGTCGCGGCAATAGGAGGCATTGATCTTGATAACGCGGGAAGTGTTATTGAAGCCGGTGCTGACGCGATATGCGCGATTTCGGCAGTAATAACTAAAAGTGATGTAAGAAAAGAAATTGAAAAATTCCAGGCATTATTTATAAAAGAAAAATAAACAATAAAAACTTATAATTAATTATTTTAATTGATCTTTTCACTATTCTTTCAATAATTTTTCCCTTGCACATATAAATAAAATATAGTTATTATAATATCCTGATTGTGAAAGCATTTCTGTAAAATGTGAAAGGTTCATTGTGGAAAAAAGGAGGAAAACCATGAGATCTATCAGAGCGGCCGGCATTTTTCTGTTAATTGGCTTATTTTTGTTTACAACAAATTTTTCTTACGGGGGTAAGAAGTCCAAAATTAAAATCGGCGTAAGCGTGGCTACAATGCAAGAAGCAGTCTATTCTTTTATGAAGAAGGCGATGATGGATAATAAGGATAAATATGATGCTGAAGTCTACTGGGTTTCTTCCAACAACAATGAAATGGCCCAGGTTGGTAATGTAGAGGACCTTTTGGCTCAGGGAATTGACGTTTTAATTTTACATTCGGTTAATACCGCGGCTGCCGCCGGACTTGTTAAAAAGGCGCACAGGGAAAACGTACCTGTGGTTTCCATGGATAGACTTCCAACCAATGTTAAAGTAGATTGTCATGTTACTGCTGATAGTTTTCTTGTAGGCCAAATTCAGGCCAGGTATATGGTTGAACAACTTAACGCGAAAGGAAACGTAATTATTCTGGAAGGGGAAGCCGGCAATGATGTAGCCAGAGAGATAACCTCCGGGAATAAAGATGTTTTTAAGAAGTTCCCCGATATCAAGATAGTAGTAGACCACGCGCATAGAGCATGGTCAAGAGATTTAGCTATGGCAACTACTGAAAACGCGCTGACAAATTACAATAATAATATTCAGGGGATATTAGCAAATAATAGCGGTATGATTATGGGAGCTGTACAGGCTTTAGTTTCTGAAGGTTTGACGGGGAAGGTGGTTACAATTGGTTCTGATTCAGATAAGGACAGCTGTAAGGCGATAATCAACGGAACCAATAATGCCGATGTAGACAAAATGCCTTATCAATTAGGGCTGGGAGCTTTTGAGGTAGCTGTAAAAATGGCCAAAGGTGAAAAATTTGAGACTGATAAAGAGATTCAAAATGGCGAATATAAAGTTCCGGTTAAGTTAACACCTGTGCGCCTGATTACCATGGAAAATATTGAAGTAATGGAGGAACGCTGGCCGGACTTGAAATTTAAGAAATAAAAAAAGAAGAAAATTCTAAACCTTTATGGAAAATGAAATAATTTTAGAGACCAAAAATATCATTAAAGATTTTCCTGGTGTTCGTGCCCTGGATAATGTCAGTTTTTATTTAAAAGAAGGTGAAGTTCTGGGCCTGGTAGGAGAAAACGGAGCCGGCAAATCAACTTTAATGAAGATACTCAGTGGAGCTTACCCTTTCCCTAGCTATAGCGGTGAGATTTTTTGGAAAGGTAAAAAATGTGAATTCAGCAGGCCGAAAGATTCCGAAGAAACGGGTATAGCCATTATCTATCAGGAGTTAAATTTAATACCTAAACTTACTGTAGCTGAGAATATATTTTTGGGGCGTGAACCTACGGTAGGCAAAACCGGAATTATTAGCTGGAAGAGGCTTTTCAATCAAGCGAAAGAATTATTAAATTTATTAAACATTTCCATTGCACCTGATGAGAATATTGAGAATTTGAGCATTGGCAAACAGCAAATGGTGGAAATAGCCAAAGCACTTTCTTATGACGCCAGGATTTTAATACTGGATGAACCTACCAGCGCTCTTACGGACCATGAAATTGAAAGCCTTTTTAAAATGATAAACTCTTTGCGTGAGCGCGGTGTCAGCATGGTATATATTTCGCATAAGTTGGATGAAATTTTCGAGATTACAGATAGAGTTACTGTTCTTCGGGATGGGAAGACTGTGGGCAGCAAGTTGACCGCGGAACTGACCCGTCAGGAATTAATAGCCAAAATGGTTGGCCGGGATATAAAAGATATGTATCCAAAGCAAACGGTTCAGATTAATGAAGCTGTTCTGGAAGTAAAAGATTTTTTTGTTAACCACCCTTTTTTACTTGGTGAAAAGGTAGTCAGAGAAGTTAATTTTCAAGCGAGAAAAGGGGAAGTTCTGGGTATTTACGGGTTAATGGGTTCAGGAAGGTCTGAATTGTTAACTGCCATATTTGGTTCATTCCCCGCTGATTCGGCCGGAGAAGTTTGTATTGAAGGGAAACGAACAGATATCAGGTCTACTCACCAGGCTATAGATTATGGACTTGGGCTGGTAACCGAAGACCGCAAGCTTTTCGGGCTTGTTCTGGGCATGGGAGTAGGAGAAAATGTTACTCTCTCCAGCCTGGAGAAACTAAGTTGGTATCAGATAATTAGAAAACAGCAGGAACATGAAGTTATTGAAAAATATACTCAGAGTTTAAAGATAAAAACCCCTTCCTCTGAAACTACAGTAGGTACTTTAAGCGGCGGTAATCAACAGAAAGTAGTTATCGCGAAGTGGTTAGCTACCGACCCTAAGATACTTTTGCTGGACGAGCCCACCCGCGGAGTTGATGTTGGGGCGAAGGTTGAAATTTATCAAATAATAAATGGATTGACTAAAAAAGGTGTAGCTGTAGTGATGGTTTCCTCGGATTTACCGGAAATTTTAGGTATGAGTGACAGGATTTTGGTAATGCACGAAGGTAGAATGGTGAAGGAATTTTTGAAAGGTGAATCTACTCAGGAGAAAATAATGTTCTACGCGACCGGAGGTAACGATGGGTCTTAAGAAAAAGTTTTTTCAGCAGGCGCTGATTAAGAAATATGGTAATTTAATCGGCCTGATAACTTTAGTTATTATAGTCACCATTTTAACCCGTGGAACATTTTTCACCCAGAGAAACCTTGTGAATGTTTTACGCCAGGTTTCTGTAAACGGCATACTGGCTGTGGGTATGACACTGGTGATTCTTATAGGGGGAATTGACCTTTCAGTTGGTTCGGTAGTTGCTTTGACCGGGATAATTGCTGCCATGTCGCAATCATTGGGAACAATCCCCGCAATTATTTTAACCCTTATTGCCGGGGCGATTATTGGCGGATGGAACGGTTTTTTTGTTACTAAATTTAAAATACCCCCCTTTATTATTACGTTGGGTATGATGACTATTGCCCGCGGGTTGTGCTTAGTGATTTCCAAAGGGCAGGCTATATCCGGCCTTAACGACAGTTTTTTGGATATAAGCGAAAGTTATATTTCTCCCCCTGTTGCTATTACGGCCATTGTTTTAGGCTTCCTGGTGCTGGCTTTTTTTACCGCGATGCAAAAAAGGAAGAAAAGGTTAAATGGGCAAACTTCTAATTCTACCATAGCTGGTATAATGAATATTTTGCTTATATTCGCTGCCGCAGCTTTTACAATTTGGCTGGTATCATACCGCGGTTTACCGATGGGAGCTTTAATATTTTTGGTAATAGCTTTTGCGGGAATGTGTGTTTTACGCCGCACCAGATTTGGGCGTTATGTATATGCCGTTGGGGGAAATGAAGAAGCTTCCAGGCTTTCAGGTATAAATGTTAAGTTGGTCAAATTTTTGGTCTTTACCATTATGGGAGTTCTGGCGGCTGTTTCCGGAATGGTCCTGGCTGCCCGGCTTAATGCCGGGGTACCAACGGCTGGTGTAATGTTTGAACTTGACGCGATTGCCTCTGTGGTTATTGGCGGCACCAGTCTTTCAGGAGGCTATGGCAGTGTGGGCGGATCTATCATAGGCGCTTTTATTATTGGTGTTTTAAATAATGGCATGCAGTTATTACACATCCCTTCTTTTTATCAGGAAATAGTAAAGGGCATTATTATTATCGGTGCGGTATTGATGGATAGGAAGAAAAAGTAAGTCCTGCCGAATTTTTAATCCATAAAATAATTAACGGAGATTTTATGAAAAATAAAAAACTTCTATTGAAAGATGGAAATTTTGTCTTGAACGAGAAGCCGTTTATTTCTTATTCAGGGGAAATTCATTATTTCAGGTCGCCATATAAAATATGGAAAACATATTTAAAAAGAGCGAAGGAAGCCGGATTAAATACTGTTTCTACATATATTCCCTGGAGATGGCACGAATATGCCGAGGGCAAATTTGACTTTACAGGAAAGACAAAAAAAGAGAGAAACCTTGTTGCCTTTCTGAATATGGCTGAGCATGAAGGCCTGAAGCTTTTTTTGAGAGTGGGCCCGATCTGCCACGCAGAAATAATCGATGATGGCTTGCCGGGATGGCTCCTTGATAGATATCCTGAGGTTGATCTAAAAAACCCGGACGGTTCTACTGTTGAAAGATCAATGATCTGCTTTACAAGCCCTGTTTATAGAAAGTTTGTCAGGAAGTGGTATGAAAGGGTTATACCGGTTATAGCGCCGAAACAGATTTCCCGCGGCGGTAATGTGGCATTGGTTCAGCTTGATAACGAAATAAGCATGAAAAACTGGCTCTCTAAGCGGACAGATTACAGCCCGCAAACCAGGGCAATGTATAAAAAGTTTTTAAAGAATAAGTATGAGAGAGTTGAAGCGCTTAATAAGGCATATGGCACGCGGTTTAAAAGTTTTTCCGAAACAAAGCTTTATTCCCCATGCTATGATAGCCAGCCAGGCCAAAAGTACTGGGACTGGGCCTATTTCTGGAGAGAATATTACGCGGACTATTACTGTTTTTTGGCTGATACAGCAAGGTCGCTTGGAGTTGAGACTCCTCTTGTTGCCAACATAGCCCAGTTTGCTGATTTTGATGTTTACGGCAGAGGGTTGTTTAGCCCAATGACATCGTCCATGTTCACTGAATTTTCGAAGAAGGTAGACAATCTTGTTCTGGGCGGGGCATACCAGATGAGGCGCCTTGATTATGAAAACTTCCATGATATAGCAGTGGCCACTGAAGTGGTGAAAATGATTGCGGATAAAAATTCTCCTTCTATATGTGCTGAATTGCAGACCGGTATCATGTTTGATAAGCCCGTTCTTTATCCCTCGGATGTTGACTTGAATATTTTCAGCTCATGCGGCCACGGCCTTAATGGATTAAATTGCTATATGTTTGCTTCGGGAAAGAATCCTCATGATATGGGATACCTGGGGACATACCACAAGTGGCAGGCTCCGGTTGCTCTTGACGGCACAACAATGCCTCACTTCGAACCGATAAAAAAATGGGGCAAGGTTTTTAAAATTTTTGGGGAATCTCTGGCATCATCTAAGAAAGAGGCTGATTTATCAATTGGTTTCTACATGCCTTATTATATGACAGAATACCTGAAGGGAAGTTTTGCTGATGAAATGAATTATAAAAGAAATAGCATGTTTTTTGATGGTATTTGCAGGCTGCTTGAACTGTCCGGTTATAATTTTAAGATGGTGGATCTTCAATCCGATAAAATTAAAGATGAAAAAACACTGGTTGTTTTCAGCCTTGATTTTATGGACAGAGAAACTCAGGGGAAAATATATGAGTTTGTAGAAAATGGAGGCAGCCTTATTATAGGTCCGGATTTACCTTCAAAAGGCCTTTCGGGTGAAAATTGCGGTTACCTGCGTAATAAACTTCATCTTAAACCGAAGGTTAGCGTAGATAAATTTATTGAAGACAATGGGGATTTAATGAGGGTTGAAACTCCGGTAAGTGTGTTTAGCCGCGGATGCGGAGAAACCCTCTTTAAAACTGAGAAAGGCAATATTGCCTCGGTATTTAAAAAGGCAGGGAAGGGTAAAGTTATTGCCTACGGTTTTGGGCTAAAACATATATTTAATTATCATATAGATATGGTGGAAGGTTTTCTGAAAAAGATAGGCCTTAATCCCCGTGTAAAAAAATCGAACAGAGGGATTCAAACCGTTATGAGGACAAGCGGAGAAACAAACTTCCTTTTTGTTTCTAACTATCACCAGCTTGACAAAGATGTGTTTTTGAGTATTTCCGGAGCTAAAAAAGGGAAAAGAATTAGAATTCCGGAAAAAGGTTCTTTCGTTCTCCCTGAACGCACATGCAGAATTCTTCCTTTGAATTTTAAGCTGACGGATGAAATTGAAATTATCTATACCACTAGCCAGATTCTGGATGTAATGAAAACCAGGGGCAAGATAGCGTTGAAATTAGGAGTAACACCGTTGGCTGACGAGGAAATAAGCTTTATTATAAAAAAACTTAGATATTTAAAGCTAAACGGGAAAAAAGTTATTCCGAAGATAAAGGGCAAGCGCTATATTTTAAAATTTAAGCCTGGGAGTACTGCAAGCAATCTTGAAATAGCATTCGGAGTTTAAAATATATGTTTTTTCTCCTTCTGCGAATGATAAAAATGTCAATAAAGGTATAGCATATATTTTAAAGGAGGTTTTTTAAAATATAACTTGTTGTAGTGCGATAATGGGGCTGGCTCTATTTTGAGGATATTATTGTGAATCCGGATTATCTTGATCACAGGAAAAGAGTAAGGAAAAAATATCTGCAAAATGGGATATCCGGCTGGCATGATTACGAAGTGCTTGAATTCCTCCTCTTCTTTGCCGTTTCAAGAAAAGATACAAAACCGATTTCAAAAGAACTTCTGAAAAAATTTAAAACACTTGGCGGTGTTCTAGACGCGTCTTCTGATGAATTAAGGAAGGTCAAAGGAATAGGGAAAAATGCCGCGTCTCTTATGAAGCTTGTCAGAGAGGTGACATCTTTATATTTAAAGAGGAAAGTTGAAGGGAGAGCGGTATTCCCCTCGCCGGGGGCAGTCTATGATTACCTGAAAGTCTCTATGCAGGGTTTGAGAGATGAAGTATTTAAGGTTATTTATCTCGATGCTTCTAATAGATTTATTGAGTCGGAAATTATGAGCAGGGGGGTTGTCAATAAAGCTGCGGTTTACCCGCGAAAGATAGTTGAAAATGCTCTCAAAAAAAATGCCGTAAGTGTTATAATCTCTCACAATCATCCAAGCGGCAAACTTGTTCCATCAAATGATGACAGACGGATGACAAAAATGGTGTCGGATGCCCTCGCGGTTATTAATATAGCAGTTGTTGACCACGTAATAGTCAGTTCTGAGGGTTATTTCAGCTTTAAGGAAAATGGATTGATTTGAAAGAATAAATAGTCCATAATCTGTTGAAAAAGAAAGAGGAAAACTATGGAAATTAAGATTACCAGAAATCCCACGGGAGAAGAACTGGAGAAAATGGGAGTATTTGACTGGCCTGTTTGGGAAAAAGAAACTTCAAAATTCCCCTGGCATTATGATGAAAAGGAAACCTGTTATATACTTGAAGGGGAAGTTATGGTTACTCCAAAAGGCGGTAAACCGGTAAGTTTTTCAAAAGGGGACCTTGTTACCTTTCCCGAAGGTATGGATTGTAACTGGGATATAAAGAAAGCCGTAAGCAAACATTATAATTTTGGTTAGGATTGAAATATGAGTATATATCTGGATATTGAAACAAATTGGGATGGTGATATTACGGTTATAGGATTTTATCATAAAATTACGGGCCTTGTTCAGCTCATTGCGCCGGAAATAACCCAGGAAAAACTTCAAGACAGCTTACCTGAATCTGCCTCGAGAATTGTGACGTATAATGGGAATTGTTTTGACCTGCGCGTAATAAAGCATCAATTCGGCATAAATCTTAGAGAAAGGTATGAATCCTGTGATCTCAGATGGGTTTGCCAGGGTGTTGGAATTACAGGCGGGCTTAAAGCAGTTGAACGCCGATTGGGAATATCAAGAGAGACTGAAGGTATAAACGGTAAAGATGCCCTGGTTTTGTGGGAAAACCATCGGAGAGGAAGTAGAAAAGACCTGGATCTTCTTCTGAAATACAACAAAGAAGATGTAATGAATCTTATTGAACTTGAAAAAAGGCTGAAAGAGCGTAAGGTTCTGGTGTAATTGTGGGTGAAAAACTCCTTGATGTCTTCGGGAAACGAAGAAGTGTAAGGGCTTATAAACCTGTTCCTATAGAGAAAGAAAAAATAGATATTTGTATAGAATCTGCCCGCCTGTCCCCATCTGCCTGCAACTCGCAACCCTGGCATTTTATTATTATAGATGATCCGGATTTAAAAAACAGGGTGTGTGAAGCCGCATTTTCAGGGGCCTATTCGATGAATTCTTTTGTTAAAGAAGCGCCTGTAATAGCGGCCATTGTTTGTGAGAGGAAGATGTTTCTCAGTGTTGTTGGCAAGTATATAAGGGGGGTGGATTATTGTCTTACGGATATAGGTATAGCAGGAGAGCATTTTTGTCTGCAGGCGTCTCAGCTTGGCCTGGGAACCTGCTGGGTCGGATGGTTTAATGAAAAAGGAGTGAAGAAAACGCTCAATATCCCTTCCTTTAAAAAAGTGGGGTACCTTATATCTCTTGGATATCCTTCCGATCAACCCGTAGAAAAAGTGAGAAAACTCACCTCTGAAATGTCCAGCAGAAATCGTTACGGTTAAATTTTCTCTATTAGATAATTTCTATTGGAAAAGAAAGCCTGTGCCTGCTTTTTAATCTCTTTTTCAGCTTCTTCATTGCTCCAATCCCAGGTCTTGTTCATGAATCCTACAGCTCTGGCGAACCATAAGCATCTCATAGCTTCTACGGTTTTATCTTTGTCATGTGATTTTTGATAGGCGGCTATCATATCATAGAGAGTTGGTACCCATAGATCTATTTCGTTGTTGATAATATTTGTAGAGAATATTTCTTCCCACTGCTTAAAGACATCAGGCGTGAGATCTTTTTTTAACTCCTCTTTCCATTGGCTCCATCCATCCCGCGCGCTATTGCTAATTTTGGACCTGTCAACATTAAGGTTTTGAGGTTCTCCCATTTTTTCTAAACCATATACCTTTAAACCATCCACCTCTTCGACAGTTTTGATTTTTTCAATACTCCTGCCGATTATTTCAAAAGCTGTCCCGAGAACCTGTAAAAACATCGGGCCCAGTTTTGGCGCGGAAGGTTTATGAATTTTGCTTCCCAACCCGGTTTCAGCTATTTTGAATCCATTGGAAATAGCATTCATACTTAA
>JAGLRQ010000047.1 GCA_023136205.1 Candidatus Auribacterota bacterium | reverse complement strand
CCGCCGATTGGCTGCCTGAGATCTATTCCGAAAAGTCCGTAAATCAAAGGATAACAGATGTTATTGGTAATAGTTCCGTCATACTTGTGCCGCGCGTAAAGCGGAGTTACATAATCATATCCTTCATAAATGGGTTTCAGGAAGTAATGGACCCATTCAGGGGTGATGCTTTTTAAATCCGCGTCAACACAGACAACGGCCTCCGCGTCGAGTTCTATCGCTTTATTGAATATGTTTTCGAAATTGTATCCTTTCCCGGGGGTGTCAGGCGGTGTTGTAAGATATATTTTGGGGACTTCAGTTTTGCTTGAGAGAAAAGCATTTTCGGTGCCGTCAGGTGAATGGTTGTCACCGTTTATGATAACGCCTGATTTTTCCGGATAGTGTTTTTTGAGCCCAAGGCTCAATTGTTCTGTCGGATAGGAAATGTTATCGGCCTCATTGTAAGATGCCAGCCCGGTAACGATCGCTGCCTTTGTTACATTTTTAGGATTAACTTCTTTGAATATCATTTGTGCCTCCCTTTAGTGTGAATGAAAATTCCTATTTATTATAACGTGGATGTAAATATCTTTAAAGTTCTTTTAATTGAAAAGTCAAAATGTGGTAGAATACCAGCAAATCACGAAATAGTGCGTAGCGTAGTCTCCCCCGAGGGGGCTATATGCGAAACAAATTAGGATATAAGTTGAAAAGTGTTTTTGTAACTGTTATCGTATTGTTGCTTTTTAGTTCCTGTGGTGTTGCCGCGGAGGATTATGAAGGCCTGCGGGAAAATATGGTCAACAGCCAGATAATTTCCCGTGGTATAAAAGATGAAAAAGTTATTAATGCAATGCTCAAGGTTAAACGCCACCTTTTTGTTCCTAAAGAATATGAAAAATATGCATACAGAGACCAACCATTGCCAATAGGATATTCCCAGACAATTTCTCAACCCTATATAGTAGCCTTTATGACCGAGGCGGCCGGACTAAAATTGTCTGATAAAGTTTTGGAAGTTGGAACAGGTTCCGGATACCAGGCAGCTGTTCTCACTGAAATTGTTGATAGAGTTTATACGATTGAAATTCTTGGGCCTCTTGCAAGATCAGCAAAGCAAAGGCTCAAAAAGCTTGGTTATAAAAATATTTATGTGTTGTGTGGAGATGGATATAAGGGATGGCCGGAAGAGGCTCCTTTTGATGTAATTATTGTCACTGCTGCCCCAAGTGAAATTCCTGAAGAACTTGTTAAACAGTTAAAAGAAGGTGGTAGGATGATAATTCCCGTTGGTTCTTTTTTCCAGGAATTATATCGAGTTTCAAAAAAGGACGGAAAAATTGAAAAGAAGGGCCTTCTTCCTGTAAGATTTGTACCAATGGTGCATGGAGAAGATTGAGTTACTGAGGAGTTATAATGCGTTTTGAAGTTTTTTATATGCAAATACTTTCCCTTGGCCTTCTGGTTCTGGCGGCTCATTTTGGCGGCAAGATAACCAGGCGGCTGCGTGTTGGTGAAGTCGTTGGCCAGGTTCTGGGCGGATTAGTTGTTGGCCCGGGGCTTCTTTTTTTACTTGAACATGAAATTCCCGCTTACAGGGAGGCAATTAATTCCCTTCATTTTCTCACATTTGTTTTTTTGAGTATAATTGTGTTTGGAATAGGTGATGAACTCAGCTTCAAAAAACTTAGGAAAATCGGAAACGGCGCTCTTGTTATCTGTTTTGTCCAGGCGCTTGCAACGTGGGTTCTTATTACAGGAACTTTTCTCCTTTTAGGTTTTAAGCCGATAGTTGCTTTTATAATCGGGAGTATTGGTATCGCAACCGCACCCGCGGTTACATTTGTAATAATGAACAAGCTTGAAATTACGGGAAAGATGAGAAATATGCTGGGGGGAATAGTTGTCCTCGATGATGTGATAGAAGTAATTATATTTTCCGTGGTGTGCCAGGTGGCTCTTTTGCTTGGCAATCATAGTGAGATTTCTATTGAGGGTATTTTCTTTCCTGCTGCCAAAAGCTTTATATTCGCGGTTCTTCTTGGCCTGGGCGTTTTTGCAGCTTTGCGTCTTACAGTAGAGCGCAAGTGGCTGAGGCCCAAAAATGGAAACGGCAGTGTTGATGCGACTCTAGGCCCGGAGTTTTTATCAAGGCTTATTTCCGAGATGCCGGGCCCTTCAGTTGAAATCTTTATAATTGTGGCAGGTTGTGTTTCTCTTGGAGTTGGGCTTGCCCTTCACTGGCATCTTCCCTTTCTGATAACCGCTATCGCGGCAGGGGTATTTATTGCTAATTTTTACTCCTCCGAGGTATTTAAATCCTTGAGGGTGGAGAACGCGACTTCAATGTATACATTAGTTTTTTTTGCCCTTATTGGAGCTAATGCCAAAATTGAATCCTTCCATCCGGAGAACTTTTTGTTCGTAGGTGCTTATATCGCAACGAGGGGTTTGGGGAAGATTGGCGGGACGTGGCTTGGCTGTAAAATGACGCGGCAGGAGAAAAGGTTTACACAGTGTTTGCCGAAACTGATGCTTCCTCAAGCAGGGGTTGCCGCGGTTGAAGCTTATTTTGTGGCAACGGTCCTTGGAAAAGATGGAGAAGCGGTTTTGAGTATTATCCTTCCGGCACTTATTATCTTTGAAATAATTGGTGTTCTTGCTTCTGAAAGAACGCTTATGAAATGGAGATCATGGAGTACCGGAGGCGGAGAATTAATCGGGGAAGAAGAAATTATAAGAGATAAGCTTGAAAAAGAAAAGTTGAGCGTAGCCAGCGTTCTTAATCCCGACTGTGTAAAAGTTCCTCTTAAAGCAAAATCAAAAGGGGAAGCTATTTGGGAACTTATCCGGGCCCTTAAGACAACCGGATATATTGAAAACCCAGGTGAAGTTCTTGAAATAATTCTTGAGAGGGAAAGGCAGGGAGGAACGGCGCTGGGGGATGGAATTGCCATACTTCACGGCCGCATTCCAAATATTTCAAAACCGGCTGTTGCTTTAGGACTGTTACCCGATGATGAGGGAATTGTTTTTGGGGGAATGGGAGATCTTCGGGTTAATATAATTTTTATGGTTATTTCTCCTAGTAAAAGCCCCGAACAGCATCTTCAGATTCTTGCGGCGATAGCGAAACTGCTTGCTGCTCAGGATGTGAGGACAAGACTCAGGCGCGCTAAAGATGAATCAGAGGCAATGGAAATAATTAAAGAGTATGCTTGATTACTGCGTGTGAGTTTTTTAATCCGCCTTCGCAAAATTCCCCGTACGTGAGCGCGGAGATGAATAGTGAATTCCGCTACGATGGACCTTCGCTAGCTGCTGATAATAATTAGGAGTTTTAGTCTTTTCTTTCTATTTTATTGATAATCTTCGTTTTGAAGTTCTGAATATTTTTCTGTCCTGTAGCTTGTCCGGTTTTCTCGTATTGTGCCTTCTGATATTCCGCCCAGGCTTTGGAGCCGCCGGGAACTCTTCCGAGTGTTGTGCCCGATGTTTTTCCCAGCATGCGGGCTGTTTTTTGTTTAACACTTGCAGGGTTGATCTTTGGTTTTTCTCCACCCTGATACTGCATGCCCCTTTCTCTTGTAATGGTTACCGCGTAAGAAGGGAGAGCGATAGAAAGGGCAAAAGCAACACAAAGAATTAAACAGGTAACTTTTTTCATTCCACACTCCTTTGTTTTTGATATTTCAGACGATTATATGTAAATATCTATTCTTATTCAAGTTTTTATGCTGTTTATTATTATAGATATACCAGCGTGTCGGACGAAGGGTTAGTTTTGGCGTAATTTCAAAGTAAATTTTTAAGTTAAATTGGCAATGAGCATTGTCGCAACCTGCTCAAAATCTTTGTCACGGGCTGATGAAAACTGGATGCCAACAAGAATTAAAGGTTTGTTTTTAATGGTCACAGGTTTTGTCCAGGCTATCTTTCCCGCGAGATCTATAGATGTTAATTTATCCCTTGACTGACAGGTAAGCATTACGCGGTCGTTTTTATTAAATGGAACGGCACTTATTACCTGCGCGCCTCCCTTTGATATATTGGTAATATGAATGCGGATGGGGACCCCCTTACGGAAGAGCCCTTTTTTACAAAGGGTTATTGTTGCCGATACTTTCAACCGCTCATATTTTCGCTTATTAAGCATATGCGTCCTCCCCGCAAAAATACACACCTGTCTAACAGACCCGATGTTTTACGGTAAATCTTGGGATTAGATTTGTCAAGATGAATTTAGTAAATGTTTTCTGTTGAAAAATTAGTGGCAAATACAGTAGTATGTCTGGTTTAACCAAGGAAGAAAATTAAGGGGTGATTCTATGAAAATAATGCTTGTTGGTTTTGGAAGGTGGGGGAGTAACCACCTTAGAATACTTAAAATGTTGAATATGGATGTTTATGTTGTGGATTCCAATGAGGATTCAAGGAAGAAAGCTCTTGAAACCGGGATTCCTCAATCGAAAATATCGGATTCTTACGATAGCTTTTTGGATGAAGTTGATGCTGTTGATGTGGTAACTCCTGCCGATACGCATCTCGAGGTATGTTCGGCTGCTTTTGAGAAGGGGAAGGATGTATTTGTTGAAAAACCTCTTGCTCTTAATTCCGGCGACTGCAGAAAATTATGTAAAATGGCGGAGAAAGACAAAAAGATTCTCCAGGTAGGCCATGTTTTCAGATTTGACCCCGCGACAAACTTTATGGTTGAAAAAATAAAGGATGGTACGCTTGGGGAAATAAAGTGGATGATAGGAAATTTTTACGGTTTTAAAAGGCCGCGGATGGATGCGGGTGTGAGCTGGTCAGATTCATTGCATTATATAGATCTTTTTAATTTTCTTCTGGGGAAAATTCCTGTGAAAGTCCTTGCGAGGATGCAGGACAATCTAGGGAGAGGCATGGATGATTCCTCATGGATTTCTCTTAATTATGGTGATGTTGACGCCGAAGTCCGGGCTAACTATTTCAGGCCAAAAAAGAAGAGAGAAGTAGTTATTATTGGTTCTGATGCTACCCTGGAATGCGATTTTACTTCATCCCAGGATAAGATAAAGATATACAAAAACACTCATGCTAAAAACGAAAATACATGGGTCGCGACCCAGGGAGAGGTACTAACACAGGAAATCATGCAGGCAGAGCCGTTAGTTCTTGAGCTGGAAAGTTTTATTGATTGTGTTAAAAACAGGAAGAAACCTTTGGCCGATGGCGAAGACGGTTATAATGTGGTGAAGATAATAGAAGCCGCTTACCGGTCAGCGAAAGAAGGGAAGTTAATTAATCTCGAAGAATAGAAGGGATATTTGATGAAGAAAATACCGCTTTCAAAAGTTTACAATTCAAAAGAAATTAAAGACAGTGTGCTTAAAGTTTTAGATTCCGGGAATTTTATCCTGGGCCCCGAGTCTGACTCATTTGAGAAGGAACTTGCCGGTTTTGTCGGTGTTAAAAGATTTGTCCTGTCAAATTCGTGGACATCAGCAGTGCATCTTCTGCTTAAGGGAATGAATTTAAAAGAGGAAGGGGAGATTCTTCTTCCATCTTTAACGGCTTTTCCTTCAGTTGAACCTATTTGTCATGTGGGGCTGAAACCTGTGTTTGTTGATATTGATGAGACATATTGCATGGATCCTGATGATTTGGAAAAAAAGATTACGCCTAAGTCTATCGGGATACTTCCTGTCCATCTGTATGGCCAGCCGGCCAATATGACGAGAATCATGGAGATTGCTAAAAAGCATAGTCTTTTTGTTATAGAAGATTGCGCGCAGGCGGTTGGGGCGAAGTACAATGGCAATAGGGTTGGCAGTATGGGTTTGGCCGCGGGTTTTTCCTTCTACCCTTCCAAGAATCTTACTGTTTATGGTGACGGCGGGGGGATAGCGACAAGTGACGACGCTCTGGCAGATAGAGTTATTTCTCTCAGAAACCATGGCAGGCAAAGTAAATTTTTTAATGATGAAATGGGGTTTAATATGAGATTTAACGAGATACAGGCTGCTGTCGGCAGGTGTCAGCTTAAAGTTATAGATGAGCTTAATAGAAATAGAGGAAAACACGCGGCTAAATATACCGAGTTGCTTAAAGGCATTGTTAAAACACCGAAAACAAGGGAAGGTGTGGAGCATGTTTTTCATATGTATGTTATTGAAGTTGACGACAGGGATAAAATGAAAGAATTTTTAAAGGAAAAAGGGATAGGCACAGGAATACATTATCCCGTTCCTGTCCATAAACAGCCGGCAGTAACCGGGCTTATAGGGGAAATATCTCTTCCGGCAACGGAAACCGCGGTTAAGAAAATTCTTTCGCTTCCTATGTATCCCGCACTCGAGAAAGAGAATATAGAATATGTTGTAAATTCTATCAAAGAATTTTTGGGGTGTTGAAATGGCCGAAAAGGAAAGCGAATTAGGCCTTTCCATATGTATTCCTGTTTTCAATGAAGAGGGGAATATTCCTGTGATTGTTGACAGGATAATGAAGGTGATGAAAAATATTCCCGGATACTCTTACGAGATAGTTGTGGTGGATGATTGTAGTACGGATAGATCCTGGCAGGTAATGCTTGAGACGAAGCAAAAATGCCCTTTCTTAAGATGTCTCCAGTTTGAAGAAAATTCAGGAGAGAGCGCTGCTGAGGATGCCGCCCTTAAATCATCCGGCGGGAGGGTGTTGATGACTATAGATGCTGACCTTGAAAATGATCCTGCGGACATTCCCGCGTTTCTTGAAAAAATCAAGGAATTCGACTGTGTTTGCGGAACAAGGGTGGGAATGAGAAAAGACGGGTTTATCAAGAATATTTCTTCGCGCGTAGCAAACAAGGTAAGAAACAGCATTCTTAAAGACGAGATTACAGACGCGGGATGTACTTATCGCGCTTTTAAAAAAGAGTGCTTTGAAAGCATTTTAATGTATAACGGATTTCACAGGTTTTTACCGACTCTTTTTAAAATGGAAGGATTTTCGGTTATTGAAATACCTGTAAAACACGCGAAGAGATTGCACGGCGAGTCAAAATATGGTGTCTGGAACAGGGTGTTTAAATCATTTTTAGACATGCTTGCTGTAAGATGGATGAAAAAAAGGAAACTGCTATACAGGATAAAACAGGAGAAATAGGATGGACGCGGCAGCCAATTACTTCAAAGAACTTTATGTTGAATTAAAAGATCCCTGGGCATTGATCGGATGGGTTGGCCAGCTTTTTTTCAGTTCAAGGTTTATTGTTCAGTGGATTGCCACTGAGAGAAAAAAACAGAGTATTATTCCTGTTTCTTTCTGGTATTTGAGTATTGTAGGCAGCCTTCTTCTTCTTGTGTACGGCTTTTATATCAAGAAACCTGTTTATATAGTAGGCTATCTTTTTAACAGTGTAGTTTATGTCCGAAACCTGTATTTTATTTACAAGAAGAAATCTGTAGAAGCATAGAGATAGAATTGAACAATTTTAGAAAATGGGGACAGTCCCAAGCGAGCGCAGAGAACAGGTGGACTGTCCCTTTTTTCTATAAATACCTTTTAACAATAATTCTCATTTCTTTTTTAGTTTCTTTTCTTGGAATGTGGAAAATCCCCATAGAGAGAACTCAGGAAGCAAGAGTAGCTGTCACAGCGAGAGAGGCGTTGAAAGACGGCAACTGGTTTATCCCTACATTAAACGGAATACCGCGTTTAAAAAAACCCCCTCTTATGACATGGATTGTAGCCGGTTCGTATTGCCTTTTTGATACGGTAAATGAATTTTCCGCGAGATTCCCTTCATTTGTTTTTAGTCTTTTAGCGGTAATTGTTATGTTTTTTTTCGGCAAGAGGCTTTTTAATAAAAGAGCCGGCTTTATAACTTCTCTTGTTTTAGCAACCTCTTTTCAGTTCATAAAACATTCGCGGCTCGCGGAAATAGATATGGCTCTTGTCTTAAGCATTGTTCTTGCCGCGTTTTTTTGGTATATAGCTTTTTCATCGGACGTAAGGAAAACTTATATGTATCTTGCCGGATACTTTATGTGCGCGGTTGCCGTTAATCTTAAAGGCCCGGCAGGCTTTGTTCTTCCCTTTCTATCTTTCCTGTGTGTGCTTTTAGTGTTGAGGGAATTTAAAGAAATTAAAAAATGGTTAAATCCAATCAGCCTCCTAATTTGCCTTATTTTAAGTTCGTTGTGGTACGCAATGGCGGCTTTGCGTGAAAGTGGATTAGCAGCAGGAGTTTTTAAAAATGAGCTTGAAATAGCATTTGTGAAAGGGATAGATCATCCGGGGCCATTCTATTATTATTTTTACACGTTGTTTAAATGTTTTGCTCCGTGGACTGTCTTTATGTACTGGGGTGCCGGGTTCGCGTTTTTCAAAAAAGAAAAAAATCAGGCACTTGTATTTACCCTCGTCTGGTTAGTTGTTTCTTTTATTTTACTTTCAGTAAATCCCAATAAACAGCCGCATTATTCTCTTCTGCTTTTGCCTCCGATGGCACTTGTTACAGGATGGTTCGCTGATTTTCTGATTGATCGCAAAAAGGTGGGGCGTGTTGTTATTGTTGTTATTTCTATGTTTGTTTTATGTGTTATATCCGGCGCCATACTTGACTCATTTTTCCTCCACATGAAATTTTACCCGAATTCGTCTTTTAAGAACCTTGCCATGGAAATAAAAAGAAGAGGTATTGGGGAAAAAGGTGTATATACATATGATTTTCATAACGCGGAACTTGTTTTTTATCTCGGCAAAAAGATTCCCCGTCTTACTGTCGGAGAAATTGAGAATTTAGAAAAAGAAGGTGAAAATTTCTATGTAATTTTGAGAGCGGAAAAAACAGGGGATATTTTAAGCGGGAGCGAAATTTTTTCTTACCGGTATGACGAAGCGAATTATGTGGTGAGAGAGTTTTAGATTGCTTTTTTGCCCGCTAAAATGTTTTTTGCCGACTGTATTCCCGTCATTACAGAGTAGCTCATATTGTCATATCCGAATGTCCCTGCCCTGCCTGCTAAATGCAGGTTGCTTATATTATCGAGGTATTCACGGACTACTTTTAAATTTTCTTTGTAACCAATGCTGTCGATGGGATAAGCATCTGAAACGCGATAAACTATTCCATCGCTGAAAAAATCCGCTTTTGCCAGGTTTAGTTTTTCGAGATCTTCAAGGCCTAAATTTATAAGCTCATTATCAGTACTGTTCCATATATCATCATTTTTGCCGCAGAAATATTCCAGCCCAAGCATGGTCGAATTTCTGTCAACCGTCATAACTTTAGACCAATTATTAAAATTCTGAATCCTTACCACTTTTACGTTTGAATTATTAATATATATCCAGTTGTCAGGGAAAAGGCCCTTTTTGTTGTAAATAAGCACAACTTTTAAAAGGTTCCTGAATTTGAGTTTTTTAGCGGCATCCCTTACTGTTTGAGGTATTAAGGAAGCAATTGACTCTATGAAATGATTGAGTGGGATACTCGAGATAAATTCGCCGGGGGAATATTCCGTGTCGTTTAATATTGCTTTTGTTATTCTGTTTTCCGAAATTTCTATTTCTTTTAATTCTGTGTTCAGCGATATCTTTCCCCCGCGTTTCTTTATGTAGTCCGCGATTTTCTCATATAATTGCCCGGGCCCTTTTTTTGGATAGAGCGGTTCGGTTATGGCTGTTTTAATCTCCGGAGCTTTTTCCAGCGATGGTGAAATATTTTCAAAAGAGTTTTTTATCGCGGTTATTAGAGGAAAATTCTTAATTCCTTGTGTTCTCCGCTCGGGGCTAAGTTTACCGCAGGGAAGCCCCCATGTCTTTTCGGTGTAGTTCTTGAAAAAGATTTCAAAAAATTTTCTGCCGAATCTATTTGTTATCAATTCTTCAAATGTTTCTTCGCTTTTTCTCCTGGAAACGCGGGTTTTGGCGTAACTGAGAAAGCATAGAATTGTTTTATTAAAGCCGAGATTTTTGTAAAGGTTTTTGTATTCTAAAAATTTATTGTTATAGTAGGTTCTTGATACGCACTTTTTCGTTTTCAAATCCCTGGGGAGAATGTCTTTCCATAGCTTTAACACCTCGGGATATTTTGTGTAAAATCTATGTTCGCCCAGGTTAAATTTGTTCCCTTTCCAGTGTACAGTTTTGGAAAGGCCGCCTACGGATGTATCTTTGTCAAAGAGGTGGGGTCGAATACCTTTTCTGGCGAGGTGGTATCCTGCTGCCAGCCCCGCGGGGCCGCATCCCATAATTATAATTTCTTTTATATTTTTCATGGATAAAAAAACATGCGCTTGGCCTTAATTAGGGAACAAAGAACGGGCAGGACAATATGCCTCTTAAATATCTTTTTCTTTAACACCGATTAAAGAACAAGTATCCTGTAAGAGTTTCTCTTCCGAAGATATAAAGCATTTATCATTGCGCGCAAGTTTTTTAAGGGATCTTACAATTGAAATACGCTCATTGTAAGTATAGTTTTTAACAATTCTCTCTATGATCCCAATGCCGGGGGAATTTTCAATCTTAACAGTTACATAATGAAGAATATTATCTATCTCATTTTCAACAAGGCCCTTTTCTTCCAGGAAATTTGTAAGGCAATTAAGTTCACCCATGGCAACCGCGCCGTCAGATACCGTCATCAGCATCCACAAAAGAGCTGTGTCTTGAAGTATTTCTCCATTGTTGTTATTTTTTTTGTTTACCATTGAGCGTTTCTCCTTTCGATTATTATACTATACTACGCTTCCTATCTAAATTGAAAACTAAAAATTTCGATAATACCGCGAGGAATAGTATTGTTTATCCCAAAATCCCTTGACAGCAAAGCTCTTGTGTAATAACATTTTTTCCTGTGTAATTTTTTTGTGGCCAGATAGCTCAGTCGGTAGAGCAGAGGACTGAAAATCCTTGTGTCGGCGGTCCGATTCCGTCTCTGGCCACCATTTTTTTGCCCATAAATTATAAACCCTCCGGCGCGACTTGGATGGAGCCCACGATCAGACTTGAACTGATAACCTGCGCATTACGAATGCGCTGCTCTACCAATTGAGCTACGTGGGCTATGTGGAAATATATAATAAAGGGAGGATATTTTTCAAGGGAGAAATAAGAAAGAGAAATATATTTGCCACGGAGGCTCAGAGGCACAGGGTTATTTTTAAGATTTAAAAATACAAACATATATTATAAACCATGGGCATGCATAGATAATGAATATTAGTATTTTAATCTATGCCCTATTTTGATATTCTCTTTTGTTCTTCTCTGTGTCTCTGTGGCTTAATCTTTTTCTTTCTTGTTTTTTATTTCCAGATTCCCGGTATCTCCTCACCACAAAATTTACATTTACCATCTTGAATGTTATTTTCTTCTACGGAGTAGCCTAATCTTTTTATGAGTAGTTTTTTACATTTGGGGCAGTACATATCTGAAAGGCCTTTACCGGCAACATTACCTATATAAATGTAATTCAGCCCCTTTTTTATCCCTATTTCTTTTGCTTCAAGCAGTGTTTTTATCGGCGTTGGAGGCTTGTTTTTGAGCTGATAATGAGGATAAAACCTTGAAAGGTGAACAGGCACATCGGTGCCGAGGTTTATAGCTATCCAGTCGAACATGCCGGCAATCATATTTTTATTATCATTCATGCCGGGAATTATAAGATTTGTAAGTTCGGTATGAATTCCCTCCTGTTTGAGAATTTTGAAGGTTCTTAGGACAGGCTCAAGAGAGGAATTTGTGTAATCTTTGTAAAAATTTTCGCTGTAGCCTTTTAAATCAACATTGGCCGCATCAAGATATTTGCAAAGTTCCCGTAAAGGAGCCTCCTCGATGTAACCACAGGTGACCCATATGGTTTTTAGGCCTTTTTCCTTCGCGAGCTTGCAGATGTCGAGCATATATTCATAAAAGATGGTTGGTTCTGTATATGTGAAAGCAATTGATTCGCATTTTTCCTTGATGGCATAATTGATAATTTCTTCAGGCGAAAGGTTTTGATGCCTCGCATTTTCAGGATAAGCCTGGCTTATTTCCCAATTCTGGCAGAAGATACATCCAAGATTACATCCAGCTGTTGCCAGAGAAAATGAGCTGGTAGCGGGAAGGACATGATAAAGAGGTTTTTTTTCGATAGGGTCAACGTGAACAGAAACGGGTTTTCCGTAAACAAGGGAGTATAATTTCCCCCCGTAGTTTACCCTTACGCGGCAGAAACCTCTTTGAGCTTCTTTAAGAACACATTTTCTTGGGCATAACCCGCATTGGACCATATTTTCCGGAAGTTTCCTGTAATACATAGCTTCTTTAATAGATAAATCCGCTTTTTGAGCCGCTTCTTTTTTTAACTTGGTAATTTTATGAACCGAGCTGAGCAAAGGGGTTGCCGAGTCGGCTAAAAGTTGGTAGACACCGATGGCTATAAGCAGTAGAACAGACGAGAACAAAACGGCTAAACTGATTTTATTCGAATTATTTTTTTTCACTGGTTTCCCCGATTGTTGAGATAATTTTCTGAAAGGCACCTGCCGGGCAGAAAAACCTGCACCAGAACATGTCTATAAAAATGGAAGAAAGAATACACACTGATAGAAGGGCCCAAGCCAGGAAATCTCCTCTCAAACTGAATGCTGTACTAAAAGGCTCAAGCCTTCCGGAAGGGATTTTTATGGCTAAGCTGTAAATTATGATTATTGTAAAAAGCAGTATAAATTTTGTCTTGCCCATGAAATTAACAACTTGGCTGGAGACAGTAATTTTCTTTTTTGAAATTTTACCCGCGAATCGCTGAATTGTCCCGAAAGGACATATAAATGAACAGTATTTATTTCCGAAAAATACAGTGATAATTATAATAAGCGCGAAAAAAACAAGGAATAATCTCTGAGCCGGGCTGAAAATATTACTTGTCAGGGTATTGGCAATCTGTTCTCCTGTTAGCATTGTTTTTTTCCAGAACCCGAGGACTATGAAGGCGTAAAACATTGTAAAGTAGCGCAGATATTCTTTTTTATAGAAAATATAAAGGAGACAGCTGATAAAAGGGACAAAAATTACCATTATTGAGAAAGGGGAATAATAGACAGGTTTTTGTAATGTGACTTTCTGTCCCGTGACAAGGGAAAATGCTTTTTTATAACTTATTTTTACTGTATCCAGAATTGCGGATGAAGAAACGGTTGCCCCTGTTACGGCATTAATGTCGGTGTTAAGCATAAGCGCATCTGCCGGTGTTTTGTTTTTGAATTGCTTGAGGAATCCGGAATCTTCGAGCAGCCTTATATAAGGAGCTCCTTCATTGTGTCTTAAGATTTTTACTTTGTTGATTTTGAAGTCGGGATCGGTGGAAATTCCCACCGTAAGCGGCCCGCTAAATCCGGTAAAATTGCCAAACCCATCGGAAATGATAATATATCCGAGAAGATTATTTTTGCTGTGTGCCGAGAAAACGGAATTGTGAAAAGGTGTTATAACAACATTTGCACCAGGGAAGAAATCTATAACATCCGATTCTTCAATTTGCTGGTGCGGTTTTGAGAAGATGATTAGATTTTTAAACGATGAAAGGCCAATTGTTAAAAAATACAATCCTATAAAAACAGTTACGATCTTTATTAAAGGGGTTAACATTTTTATTTTACCGATTAATAATCCAAAGAAGGAGGGAAGCAACAGAATGGTGGTTCCTACAAAGAAAGACAAAAAGAACAATAACCCCAAAGTGGGGGATGTCAGCCTAAATATGGCGGGTATGGCCATTAGAAATGGAGGACATATGTTTATTCCGGTCAAAAAGCCCAGTACAAGTGGAAGATAAGTTGTGTTTTCAAAGGTTTTCTTATTAAGGCAGAAAGAGAACCCTTTTCCGTTTGAATAAGCGAAGAATAGAAGTAAAAGAGAGGTAATTATCAGGGAAACGCTTACTATATACGGGCCAATTACAAGTTCCGAAAGATAAAGCCCCGCAAGCCCCGCGGAAAGGCCGAAAAGAGAATATGCCGCGAGGCGTCCGGCACCAAACAGCCCAAATATAATTAATCCCTGTTTGAGGCTTTTTTTTATGTTTAGCATCATTATCGGGGTTAAAAGAGGAAGACATATCCCGGCGCAGAAAAATCCGGTGGAAATTCCCAGTAAAAATCCTTCTATGATATACTGTGTCATAAAATTAAACTAAAAGTTTATTTGTAATATAACCTTTAGTATAATAACAAAATATTTCGGAAATTTCTCTACCTTTTAAAAAGAGGCTTATTTTGATTAAGAGGGAAACAGGAACGGTTAGTTCAATTACCCCAAACGGGGTTATTGTGAAAATGGAAGCTTCTTTGGAATGTACTCGGTGCAGTATGTGTTCAGCCGGTAAGACAGATGGAGAATTAGTTTGTCTTCCTTATCCCGGGTTGAAAAAAGGAGATAAAGTAAGGATTGAGATAAATACTTTTAGAAGATTTGCCGCAACCTTTTTTACATTCTTCCTGCCAACATTATTGCTGATTGTTTTTCTTGTCGCCGGAGAAAATGTTACCGCGGAATCAGCGGGGGGCAGGGGCAGTTTCATAATGGTTGGTTTTCTTTTGCTCGGGTTGGCGGCCGGAATGTCGTCGCTTATTTTTGGCAATAAATTTATATTAAAGAAAAAGCAATTTATCCCTAAAATAACAGGGAAGGTTGATATGGAAGAAAAAATTATTTAAATAGATACGATTCACTAACCACTCAGGGAGGGATGAATGACCAGGATTGGAATAATTGGCGGCAGCGGGTTATACGACATTGAAGGGGTAACAAATATAAAAGAAAAAAAGGTGGAAACACCTTTTGGTGATCCTTCAGATAATTATATTATTGGTGAACTGGAGGGAGTTGAGATTATTTTTCTACCGAGACATGGCAGAGGACATATAGTTATGCCCACGGATATAAATTACAGGGCGAATATTTATGGCATGAAATCTTTTGGTGTTGAAAAAATAATTTCTTTCAGCGCGGCCGGGAGCCTCAGGGAAGAGCTTGATCCGGGAACTTTTGTTATAGTTGACCAGTTTTTTGACAGAACTAATGCCACCCGCCGCAACACTTTTTTTGGAGAAGGGATTGTAGCTCACATAGCGTTTGCTGAACCGGTATGCGGTGACGTAGGAAAATTGGTTTTTGAAGAGGCGAAGGAAATGGGGATTAAAGCGGTAATGGGGGGAACATATGTTAACATGGAAGGCCCCGCGTTTTCTACAAAAGCAGAATCTAATCTTTATAGGAAGTGGGGGATGGATGTTATCGGAATGACTAACCTTGTTGAAGCAAAGCTGGCAAGGGAAGCCGGGATCTGTTACTGCACTGTCGCGATGATAACTGATTATGACTGCTGGCATCCGGATCATGATAGCGTTACGGTTGATATGATTGTGGAGTGCCTTAAGAAGAACAGCTCCAACGCAAAAAAACTTATAAAGAAAATAATTCCGAAGGCCAACAAACTAAATAGAGATTGCATTTGTTCAAAAGCCCTCGCGGCCGCGATAATTACTTCAAGGGCAAAAATTCCCGAGAGAGTAAAGGAAAAACTGAAGGTTATTATTGATAAATATATTAATTGAAAAATTGTTCAAGTTACGTGAAAACAATACCAGCGTCAAGGATAACCTGATAACTTAACTAATTATAGGAGGTTTGCAAAATGGATTGGGGAATAGAAAACAGAATGAATAAACTTTTTGGTAAAGACGGGAATTGTTTCTTTTTACCGATAGATCATGGGTATTTTCAGGGGCCTACCCGTTGTTTAGAAAAACCGGCGGAAACTATTAAGCAGCTTTTGCCTTATTGTGATGCTCTCTTTGTTACGAGAGGGGTACTGCGTTCAGCTATAGACCCTGCTCTCAAGAAACCTGTTATCCTCAGGGTATC
>JAGLRQ010000046.1 GCA_023136205.1 Candidatus Auribacterota bacterium | reverse complement strand
TTTTTCCCGCGTCCTCTAAGGCAGCTTTCACAATATTATCAATGCTTTCAAGATGCGCCCTGCTCGCTATTTCCGGTACAACTCCGCCAAACCTTCTATGTAAGTCAAGCTGAGAAGAAACAACATTGGAAAAAACCCTCCGGCCATTTTCAACTACAGCCGCGGAGGTTTCATCACAGGAAGTTTCTATGCCCAAAACATTCATATTTATACCGGTCTTTTCATATTTAAAGTTTACATTTTTTCTCTGATAACAAACATCTCAGAGGCAGGAATTATCTTTAAATCATTATTTTTTATTTTTTTAACACATTCCGGCAAAGCCATCAGGGTTTCTTCACAATAATGTCCTATACCCACGGAACTTCCATATCTGCGCCCAATTCTTATAAGTTCATCAAAAGATTTCTTTATCTGTTCTTCCGCCCTCACATTATCAAGAAAAACATCTCTTTTAATAATAGTGCACTTAAGTTTTTTTGCTTCTTTTGAAGCTTGGGACTTTGCATTTGTCAAACTATCAACAAAAAAAAGCCCTCTGTCTTTTGACTCTTTAATAATAATTGCCATAACCCTATTGTCAATACAAGCCTTCGACCCCATATGATTATTAACACCAACTGCATTGGGGACTGTTTGAAGATTCTTTAAAAAAACATCTCTGATTTCATCATCGCCCATTGAGCTGAGTATCGCGCCTGGGCCGGGATTAACCGATTTCGAAAGGGGCTCCATCGGGCAGTGCAGCATAACTTCAACCCCCATTTTTTCAAGGCGGATCGCACTTTCTTCAGAGTAAGCCAAACCGGGCAAAACCGCACAATTGACAGGTTCTTTAACTTTTTCAAGTAAATTAAAGTATTTAAAATTATGGCCAAAATCGTCGAGGATAATAGTTACATATCCCCGGTACTTAAAAATAAGTTTAACCTCACCATGTTTTTTACGCCCTGAAAAAATTTCAAAAGACCTGAAACAATCACTCTCGGATTTTTTTTTATGGTGAACAAGCCGTAGATTAAGGCAATGCTTCTTTAAAACTCTCTTCAAGCCACCGCAGGCAACTACAGAACTTTCCACCTGGGATGGATAGAAATAAAGGCCTACGGAAAAATCTGAAACCGCACCGCTTCCGGTTTTGTTAATTTCTATTTTATAACTATTTTTTAAACAGCCGGTATCAAAATACCGTTTGCATGCTTCAACCGCCTTTCTAAAATTTACTTTACTTCGGGCTCTGGTTCTGCGTTTTTCGGCAGAAACAGCTTCCGAGGTAAATAAGACTACAACACACAAACAAAGGATGGCAATTAACGGTTTCGTCACTGTTATTTCCCGCCAGTAAAAGAAGGTTCGTCAGAAAGTGATTTGTCAAAGACTTCCATAGCTTTTAACAGGTCTATCGCCCTCTGAAGCTGAACATCTTCTTCTCCTTCATCATCTTTTTCCACCTCATCATCATCTTCCTGGCCTCGATTATTATCTTTATTTTCCTGTTCGCCTTCACTAAGCATCTTTTCAAGTTTCCTGTATTTCTTTAAGGCAAGTTTAACTTCATCTTCGTCAGAAATATCAACCAAAATATCAGGTTCTATCCCAAGCCCATGTATAGTCACGCCGCTGGGAATAAAATATTTCGCAGTGGTAAGTCTTAAGGCTGAACCGTCTGCCATAGGTATTACACTCTGCACAGACCCTTTACCAAACGTTTTTTCACCTAATAAAATCGCCTTCTTATAATCCCTTAAAGCTCCGGCTACAATTTCAGCACCACTCGCAGACCCCCCATTTATCAGAATTACCATGGGATATTTTTTGTGCGTAGCCCTTTCCCTGGATTTGAAAACTACATTCTGAGATGGAAGCCTCCCCTGAATGGAAACAATAACCTGACCCCCTTCAATAAATTTATCCGCAACATCGATAGCTGTTTTAAGCAAACCGCCGGGATTATTTCTAAGGTCAAGAATAAGAGCTTTCATCCCCCGAGCTTCAAGGTCAGACAGGATTTTTTCAAAATCTCTTCCGGTTTGCTCCTGGAATTGAACAATCCTGATGTACCCAATTCCATCTTCTATTATTTCCTCATCTTTTATGCTCTCAACTCTTATAACGTCCCTAACTATATCAAATTCGAGTATCTTTTGATTTGACCTTACAACTGTCAAATGAACTTTTGTCCCGGGCTTGCCTCTTAATTTGCTAACCGCTTCCATAAGAGTAAGATCTTTAGTTCTTTCTTCTTCTATTTTTATTATTTTGTCTCCTGTTTTAAGCCCCGCACGATGCGCTGGGGTCCCCTCTATGGGGGCAATAATGGTAAGCTGATCATCTCTTACCGTAATTTCTATTCCAAGCCCTCCGAATTCACCTTCGGTTTCAATTTTCATTTCTTTATGGATATCAGGGTCCATAAACTGGCTATGCGGATCAAGCTCACCAACAATACCTTTCATTGCACCGTAAATAAGCTTCTTTTTCTCGACAGGGTCAACATAATTCTTTTCAACTATGGTAAAAATTGTCGCAACCTGCTCCATGTATTTATAAATATCCTCTTCTGTCACAGAGGCTTCTTTTTCACCTTCGCTCGCGGAGAAGCACAGCGTTAAAACATAAAACGCGGCTATCAAAAACCAAAAAACTTTTTTCATCCTAAATTAGCTCCTTTATGAGAATTGGTTATTAGTTATGAAGTTATTTAGTTAATGGGTTAATTATTCAATACTTAACTTAATAACTCAGTAACTTAGTAACTCAATAACTATTTTCTTGATACAGCTTTTCTTGCCGCTTCAGCTATATCACCGGCGGTCATCTTATATTTTTTAATGAGATCAACAGGATTCCCCGATTGCCCGAAGGTATCCCTCGTTCCTATTTTATAAACAGGTACAGGCAGTGTTTCGCTCAAAAATTCGCTCACCGCGCTTCCCAATCCACCAATAACACTGTGCTCTTCAGCTGTAACTACCGCCCGTGCTTTATCCGCAAACTGAGACAATATTTTGGTATCAATAGGCTTAATAGTATGCATGTCTATAACTGCCGCATTTATTCCCTCTTTTTCAAGCATTTGTGCGGCTTCAAGTGATAAAAATACCATCATCCCGCAACTTATAATAGCCACATCACTGCCATCTTTCAAAACCCTGGCTTTGCCTATTTCAAAATCATCATTTTTCGATGTAATTACCGGAACCTTCTCTCTGCCAAACCTTATATAGAAAGGCCCGGGAATTGATGCCGCTTCAATTGTTGCTTTAAAACTTTCAGGTGCGTCACATGGCACTATAACCCTCATGTTCGGAATAACTCTCATAATAGCTATGTCTTCCAGGCTCTGGTGCGACGAGCCGTCGGCACCAACCGAAATACCGCTGTGCGAAGCTGCTATTTTCACATCAAGATTCGAATAAGCAACAGTATTCCTGATTTGCTCCCACGGGCGGCCTGTAGCAAACAAAGCAAATGTGCTCGTAAATACTATTTTACCGCATGTAGAAAGGCCCGCCGCTACATCAATCATATTCTGTTCTGCTATCCCCATGTTAAAAAACCTGTCGGGAAAGTGTTCCCTGAATTTTGCGGTTTTGGTAGATTCAGATAAATCAGCATCAAGGACAACAACATTTTTATCTTTTTTGCCAAGTTCTATTAACGCGTCTCCATAAGCATCTCTTGTTGCCTTCAATTCACTCATTTTCATCCTCTAGTATTGCATTCCATCTAACTGGAATTTTATTTGACACCGTTTAACGCTTTTTTAAGGCTGTCTAAAGCTTCTCTCCCCTGTTCTTTTGTAGGAGCCTTTCCATGGAACCCAACCACATTCTCCATAAAAGAAACGCCTTTGCCTTTAACTGTCTTAGCAATAATGGCCGAAGGTTTTCCATTTTCTGTTGAACGCGCCCAGTTCCAGGCATCATATATTTCCTTAAGGCTATGGCCATCTATAGATTTCACTTTCCAGCCGAATGAAATAAACTTATCTTCTATAGGCGAAGGATTCATTACATCTTCTATCTTTCCATCAATTTGGAGCCCGTTATGGTCAACAGCCATACAAAGATTATCAAGATTATAATGCGCCGCAGCCATTGATGCTTCCCATATTTGCCCTTCCTGTATTTCCCCATCCCCCAGGAGAGCAAATACTTTATATTTCTTCTTGTCAATTTTTCCCGCCAGGGCCATGCCAACAGCAACGGATAATCCCTGACCCAGTGAACCTGTTGATATATCTATTCCGGGAACCTTCCGCATATCGGGATGACCCTGGAGTATGGAACCAAACTGTCTTAATCCCGTTAATTTCTCCTTTGGGAAAAATCCCAGATCAGCTAAAATCGCGTAAATAGCCGGTGCCGCATGCCCTTTCGAAAGAACAAACCTGTCTCTTTCGTTCCAATCAGGTTTTTGGGGATCCACTTTTATAATTGAATAATAAAGGACTGTGAGCAAGTCAATCGCTGATAAGGAACCTCCCGGATGCCCGGAACCCGCCCTTGTAATCATATCAACAATTTCAATTCTCAGCTCAGCAGCTTTTCTTTTTAAGGATTTCTCTTCATATTTCACTATTATTTTACCTCTCTTCTCCAATTTTTTTTTTAAACCACTTTACAATCTCAACAAGGCCGTCATCAAGAGAAACCTCGGGTTTCCAATCAAGCTCATCTGCCGCCCTGGTTATATCAGGCCTGCGGATTTTCGGGTCATCAATTGGCAGATCCTTCTTTACAATACCGCTTTTACTGTTAATGCATTTAATAACCTTTTTCGCAAATTCCAGGATCGTCATCTCAGAAGGATTCCCCATATTTACAGGCTCATTCAAATCAGAAACTGCAAGAAGATAAATACCCCTTATAAGGTCAGATATATAACAAAAACTTCTTGTTTGGCTGCCTTCTCCGAATACGGGAAGAGGTTCATTTCGAAGGGCCTGGCAAATAAACGCGGGAACAACTCTCCCATCGTCTTTACGCATCCTTGGCCCATAAGTATTAAAAATCCTCACAATCTTTGTATCCACGTTGTGTGTGCGATGGTAAGCCATTGCCATTGCTTCGGCAAACCGCTTCGCCTCGTCATAAACCCCCCTTGGGCCAATGGGATTTACGTTACCCCAGTAACTTTCCGGTTGTGGATTAACAAGAGGATCCCCGTAAACTTCCGAAGTTGACGCGAGTATGTACCTCGCTCCCTTCTCCATCGCAAGCCCAAGTGTTCTGTGCGTACCAATTGATCCAACTTTGAGTGTCTGAATAGGAAACTCTATATAATCTATCGGCGATGCGGGAGAAGCAAAATGAAATACAAAATCAACTTCCCCCTTAACAGAAATATACTCCGTAACATCCTGGTTAATAAGTGTGAACTTAGCATCATTTTTAAGATGGGCAATATTAGCTTCGGCTCCGGTTATAAAATTATCAACACAGACTACGCTGTGTCCTTTTCCTATAAGATAATCGCATATATGAGACCCTAAAAATCCAGCGCCGCCGGTAACAACAGAACGAGGCATAATTTTCCCCTAACATATCTCTCTTTAAAAATACCAAGCCAGAAAATCACAATAAGAATTCATTATATTTTCTTTAAATTTAATAATCAATAACAAACTTTTTTACTTCCTGAGGCAATTAATTACCTCAGGAAGTTCCGAAGGACGGCGTATAACAGCAGCAGCACCGCTGGCAAGAAGTGTTTTTTCAACATCTCTTTTATTATTAACAGCATAAACACAGCCAATCGAGATAACATCATACATTCTGCAGCTGGACGCAGCCATTATATCATCCCGCGTATCACCAAGAAACAAGATACGGCCTTTGCACCGGCTTTTTTTGACTGTTTTCTCTAATATATACGGGTTTGGTTTTGACAAACCTTTTTTTCCAAAAATTTTCTCATCGGTTTTTATGTCTTCATCAGTTGTTATAACATCAAAATAATTTTTAATTTTGTGCATCTCAAGAGCCATATTGCTCTCAAATGAATCTCTGCCTGTAGCTATACCAAGCTTAAAATCCATGCGAAGTTTTGCCAAAAGCTTCCTTTCTATACATAAAGATTCTTTGCTGACCAGACCCGCACCTTCAAAATAAACAGGGGTCAAACCAAAAACTTTTTTAAATCCGGCGCTCCCAAAATAAAACTCCTGAAATATCCTTTTAACTGTATTGCCCGTCTTTACATCACCTGTATATTCCACCTCTCGGGGCAGTTTTCCTAAAACTTTTCTAACCCCTCTTAACCCGCCGCCGCGTTTCTCCACTTGGCTAATAAATCTTTCAAAATCTATATTTTCCTTCTTCTTCTCCGCATAAACTATATAGCTTATGGCAGCGGCTGTTAAATCCCAGTCATTGTTAAAGCCTGAGCATTTTTTAAATTCTGAAATAATTCTATCTGAAAGAACTGCTTTTTTGATTTTTAATCCGAGATAATTGTTTAGATACGCATGGACAGCCGCAATAACAGCTTTGCGATAGGATTTTCTTACATCTATTAAAACACCATCTATATCAAAAATTATAAGATCTTTTTTTATTTTCATGCCTTTACCATTCACTATTCACTACACTTATCATGCTCTCGGATGTGCTTTGTTGTATACCTTCTTCATCTTGTCAGCGGTTATATGAGTATATATCTGCGTAGTAGAAAGACTCGCGTGACCTAGAAGTTCCTGAACAGATCTCAGATCTGCCCCGGCATCAAGCATATGTGTCGCAAAAGTATGTCTGAGAACATGAGGAGATATCTTATGATCAATTGCTGCTTCTTCTATATACTTGTCAATAATTCTCCTGACACTTCTGTCAGTTATCCTCTGCCCGTATTTATTCAAAAAAACAGCTAAAAAATTCGGTTTTCTTCCTTTATAGTCCCCTGATTTTCTCTGCTCCAGATATTCAGTGAGATATTTTACCGCTGTGCGTCCCAGTGGAACCATTCTTTCTTTTTTCCCTTTTCCTCTGACCTTCACAACCTCTCCTATTAAATCAACACTAGATTCATTGAGATTAACCAGCTCGCTCACCCTGATCCCTGAACTGTAAAGAACCTCCATCAAAACCCTGTCCCTAAGGCCGCTAAGTTTACCTACATCGGGAGATTCAAGAAGCTTGTTCATTTCACTCAAATCCAGAAATTCAGGAAGATGCCTGCCTTTTTTGGGAAGAATCATACCTGCCGCCGGATTGGCTTTAACATGTGTTTCTCTCAAAAGATACCTAAAAAAAGACCTTATTGAAGCAATTTTCCTGATCAACGTTGATCGAGAATAGTTTTTACCCTTAATACCGGCAAGAAAATTCCTGATAGTAATATGGTCTATATCATTAATACGGTCGAGGATAGAATAGTCTTTTTCGGTAAGGAATTCGACAAATTGAAGTAAATCGCTCCGGTAATTTTTAATGGTATGAGAAGACGCGTCTTTCTCCACTTTGAGGTAATTCAAAAATTCTGCAATCTTATTTATCATTATTAACCCGGATTTGCATCCTTACCATTCATGAAAGGATACATTTAGAATTTCCTGACATCACTTTCAACGTATTATTTTACATTAAAATAAGATAACAGGACAGCGGATTTTCCCTATTTTATCTCATCAAGGTTTTTCGCGGTAAATTTACAGTCAGGATAACTATCACAGCCATAAAACATTCTGCCCCTATATCTTTTTTGAACTACATTACCACCGCACGCCGGGCATTTTTTTCCGGTAGGAAGAGGTTTTGTATTCTTGCAACCCGGAAAACCTGAACAGGCAAGAAAATGTCCATATCTTCCTGATTTAACAACCATAGGTTTTTCACACTTATCGCAGAGAATTTCCTCTTTTAATTCGGGAAGAGGTTGTTGTTCTTTCACATTTATCTGTTCTGTATAAGTACAGCTTTTATCCGGTTCCTTCGCGGAAAATTTTTCACATCCGAGAAATTCACCATTCCTTCCAAACCTCTTTACAAGATATGCTTCAATTCCCTTTTCCTTACACTTCGGGCAAAGCATATCGGTTTTGGTAACTTCTCTTTTTACCTCAGACATTTTATCCGATGCCGTCTTAAGAGCTTTTTCAAAGGGTACATAAAAATCCTTAAGCACTTTTACCCATTCTTCGGTCCCGTCTTCCACCGCATCAAGTTCCTCTTCCATCTTCGCCGTAAAATCATAATTTATAATATCAGGAAATGATTTAATTAACATTTCGTTAACCATTTTCCCAAGTTCTGTCGGGGATAATCTTGATTTCTCCCTTAAAACATAATTTCTTTTAATAATCGTTTGAATCGTCGGCACATAAGTACTCGGCCTTCCTATAGATTTTTCTTCCAGGGTTTTGACCAGTGTGGCTTCCGAGTAGCGGGCCGGCGGTTTTGTCTCCATGCTTTTCGTTTCTATATCCAACAATCTAAGTTCCTCATTCTCGGAAAGATCCGGTAAAAGATTATCTTCCTTTCCGTTTTGTTTAAGGCCATTCTCTTCAAGGGAGGATTCTTTTTTCCTGTCAGCGACAGGACAAACTTTCCTGAAACCCGGGAAAATTACCTGATTGCCTGAAGCCCGGAATATATATATGCCCGCTGTTATATCAACAGTTGTCAATGCCATCTCAGAGGCAGACATTTGAGAAGCAACAAAGCGTTCCCATATAATCTTATACAATTTATACTGGTCCTGGGTCAGGTTTTCTTTAAG
>JAGLRQ010000045.1 GCA_023136205.1 Candidatus Auribacterota bacterium | reverse complement strand
AGAAAGGTTAGAAAATTTGTCGGGCTCATTTTTCCTGAAATGAAACCGCGGGTTAACTTTTACAGGGAAAATGAGCCTATTTTTTATAAGTATGAAATCGAGCCGCAGATTTATAAGGCTCTTAGCAGAAAGGTCTGGCTCAAGTGTGGTGGGTATATTGTGATAGACAGGACGGAAGCGCTTACAACTATAGATGTTAATACAGGCAAGCATGTTGGGAGCAAGGACCTTGAAGATACTGTTCACAAAACTAATGTGGAAGCGGCGGTTGAAATTGCCCATCAGCTTAGGATTCGTAATATAGGCGGGATTATTGTCATAGATTTTATTGATATGAAAAACCGCAGGAATCAGAAAGCTGTTTTGCAGAAGCTTGGTGATTTTTTAAAGAAGGACCGGGCCAAGACTTCGATATCTGCCATTTCCCCGCTTGGCCTTGTAGAAATGACGAGGCAGAGGGTTCGTGAGAGCTGGATCGGAGATATGTATGAACCCTGCCAGTGCTGTTCCGGCAAAGGGGTCGTTAAAGGCACTACAACTATGAGCCTGGAAATCAGGAGAAATGCTAAAAAGATATTTTCAAAGGGTATTTGCAAAAAGCTCAAGATTTACTGTCACCCGGAAGTAGCCTCCAGACTGAAAGGCGAAGATGCTAAAGAAGTGAAGTTACTTGAGAAACAGTTCCGCTGCACTGTTGAATTTTTGCGAGGGGATTCTATTTATAGCTTTGAGGATGTGATTTATAAAACCGATGACGGTAAAAAGATAAATATAAAAAAAATATAGTTACAAAGATTAAATGAGATGGCAGCCTTTTAGGCTAATGGGGAGAAACGGTGATTGCGGGTCTAATTTTTAGAAAGGAATAGCTATGAAAAATCTCAAGCAATTAGTTATTTTGTTAAGCACTGTTTTGGTAATGGTAACTGCCGGCAAATCTTTGATTTTTGCCGCTGAAAAACTTTCTTATAAGGACTCCACTGTACCGATTGAAGACAGGATTGAAGACCTTCTTGGAAGAATGACGTTAGATGAAAAAATAGACGAACTGTGCGGCAAAGATTTTATGGATGGAAAGACAAACAGGCGTCTTGGTATACCCCCGCTGTTAATGACTGACGGGCCTCACGGCATAAGAGACATGTATGGTCAGGCAACATGTTTTCCCACCCTTGTTACACTGGGCTCTACGTGGGATGAAGATTTGATAGAAAGAGTTGGTGTTGCCCTGGGTAAGGAAACACGGGCTAAAGGAAGAAACCTGATTTTAGGGCCCTGTATTAATATACACAGAACTCCGCTTGGCGGACGGAATTTTGAAAGTTTTGGAGAAGACCCCTACCTGGTGGGAGAAATGGCGGTAGGCTATGTTAAAGGTGTTCAGAGCCAAAAGATAGGGACATCTACAAAGCATTTTGCCGCGAACAACCAGGAATGGGAAAGAACAAATATAAGTGTTGAAATAAGTGAAAGAGCTTTACGGGAAATATATCTTCCGGGTTTTAAGGCGGCTGTATGTAAAGCAGATACTTTTACTGTAATGGCCGCCTATAACATGGTAAATGGTTCCTACTGCTGTGAGAATTCTCATTTACTTATAGATATACTCAAAAATGACTGGGGTTTCAGGGGCTTTGTTGTTTCTGACTGGTGGGCCATAAAAGACAGTATAAAAGCCGCAAACGAAGGCTGTGATATGGAAATGCCGGGACCGGGCCACTTTTTTGCAAGAGAAAAAATTCTTAAGGCGGTTAAAAACAAACAGGTAAAAGAATTGGTTATAGATGACAAGGTAAGAAGGATTCTGCGCGTGAAGTTTCTTCTTGGGTTATTTGATGAAGAAGTTAAAAATTATAAGGGCGCGGCCAATACCAGAGAACACAGAAAATTAGTTAGAGAGGCAGCAGAAGCTGGAATAGTTTTATTGAAGAACGAAAACAATGTTTTACCGTTAGGCATTGGGAAAATTAAAACAATAGCTGTTATAGGCCCCAATGCTTTGCATGCACGTCATGGAGGAGGGGGAAGTTCACGGGTGGATCCTCCATATTCTGTAAGCCCTCTTAAAGGATTAAAAAATAAGTGCAGAGGTACAATAACAATAAATTACGCGAAGGGTTGTGATATGCCGGATGAATTAAATGCAATCCCTCTATCAGCATTCCGGCCGTCGGGTACTTCGGAAGAATATGGTTTAAAAGGTGAATATTTTAATAATATAGATTTTAAGGGAAGCCCTGTGCTTACAAGAGTAGACAGAACAATTGATTTTGATTGGGCAGAAGATTCTCCGGCTAAAGGCATAGGAAATGATAATTTTTCTGTACGCTGGAGCGGAAAACTTATCCCTCCAAAAACAGGGAAGTATGATTTGCGGCTGCTGAGTGATGACGGAAGCCGTTTATACATTAATAACAGGCTTGTTGTTCACAACTGGGGAGACCATGGTGCTGAAATGAAGAAAGGGGTAATAGACCTTGTTGAAGGAAGGAAATATGATGTGCGCATTGAATTTTACGAAAGAGGCGGCGGAGCTGTAATGAAATTTGGATGGGTAGGCCCTGAGTCAACCATGATACAAGAGGCGGTTGAGGCGGCAAAGAAATCTGATGCTGCTATTGTTTTTGTTGGACTCAATATTTCAATAGAAGGTGAAGGTGCTGACAGAAGAAATATGATGCTTCCCGAAGGCCAGGATGAACTTATAAATGCTGTAAGCTCGATTAATAAAAATACAATTGTGGTTTTAGTAAACGGAACTCCTGTTAATATGGAAAAATGGGTGGATAAGGTTCCTGCGATAGTGGAGGCTTGGTACCCCGGACAGGAAGGAGGAAACGCAATCTCTAATATTCTTTTTGGTGATGTAAATCCTTCAGGAAAATTATCTGTGTCTTTTCCTAAAAGGCTGCGGGATAATCCTTCTTATGGAAATTATCCGGGAAGTGGCGGCAAGGTATATTACAAAGAAGGGATATTTGTAGGTTACAGGCATTACGATAAAAATAACATTGAACCCCAGTTCCCTTTTGGCCACGGGCTGTCTTACTCAGAATTTGAGTATTCAAACCTGGTTGTAAACCCTAAACAGACCGGAGACGGAGAAGTTAGTGTCCGGGTTGATATTAAAAATATAAGCGATTGTGAAGGAAAAGAGGTAATTCAGCTTTATCTCAGTGACAAACAATCCTCTCTTGAAAGGCCCCCGCGGGAGCTTAAAGCCTTTAAGAAAGTAAGCCTTAAACCGGGTGAGAAGAAAACCGTAAAGTTGAAACTTGATAAATCATCTTTGTCTTTTTATGATGATGTAAAAAAGAAATGGGTAGCGGAACCCGGAGATTTTGAGGTGTTGATAGGTTCGTCGTCGAGGGATATAAGGTTAAAGGATAGTTTTATGTTAACCGATTAGCTTCTTTCGGGGATAAATCTAAAAGTTTGTCTTTACTCTTGACAAGGGTGAAGAGAGTGGGTATACTTTACCACCTGTAATTATATTGGAGGGTTCAAAGAATGTATGCGGTGATTGAAACTGGAAGCAAACAATACAAAGTCCAAAAAGACGATATTATAAATATTGAGCTTTTGGATAAAGAAGTTGGCGCAAAGGTTAAGTTTGACAAAATTCTTCTTGTTTCCGATAACGGGAAGGTTAAGATCGGAACTCCTATCGTAAAAGAAGCGAAGGTGGCCGGCGAAGTTCTCAGAGAGGGAAAAGACAAGAAAGTGATAGCTTTTTTCTTTCGGAAACGCAAGGATTCAAAGAGAAAAAAGGGGCACCGGCAAAAATATCTTGCGGTAAAAATTACGGATATTTCTGTTTCTTAATGATATAATGACTAAATCAGGAGAGGTTGATAATGGCGCATAAAAAAGCAGCGGGAAGCAGCCGCAACGGTCGTGACAGCAACTCCCAGCGTCTGGGGGTAAAACTGTATGGCGGCCAGACTATAAAATGCGGGAATATAATTCTCCGCCAGAGGGGTACAAAGTTTAAGCCGGGGCGTAATGTCGGCCGTGGCAGTGACGATACCCTGTTTGCGAAAATTGATGGCATTCTTCAGTTTAACAAAAGAATTGTAAGTGTTCAGCCTCTAGGTAAATAAAAAGCAATCAAATTTTAAAAACACGGATGATATGCGTTGCCGGTCATTCGTGTTTTTTTGTGAATATGGGAAAGAAAAAATCATTTATTGATAGAATTGAAATAATTGCCATAAGCGGTAATGGCGGTAACGGCTGTGTGAGTTTCCGGAGGGAAAAGTCTATTCCTCATGGCGGCCCTGACGGTGGTGACGGTGGTACGGGCGGGGATGTAATTTTAGAGGCCGATAAGAATCTTTTTACGCTGCTTGATTTTTTTTATAACCCCCAGCTGAAGGCAAAGAATGGTTCCACCGGCATGGGAAAGTGTATGAGCGGGGTAAGCGGTAAAACCTGTCTTTCGAAGGTTCCGGTAGGCACTCTGGTCAGGGATTTTGAATCGGGAATTGTTCTCTGCGACCTTGTTCAGCACGGACAGAAATTTATAGCCGCGAAAGGTGGTGTTTCAGGGAGAGGTAACACAAGGTTTAAAGCCGCTACCAGACAGACTCCCAGGTACGCTGAGGAAGGGAAACCGGGGGAAACGTTAAAGTTACTGCTTGAACTTAAACTTATAGCAGATGCCGGGCTGGTAGGATTTCCGAACGCGGGTAAATCAACACTGATATCCTCTGTTTCATCGGCGAGGCCCAGGATTGCCGCGTATCCTTTTACGACCCTTGTCCCTAATCTTGGGGTTGTTAATGCTGATCATGATACAACATTTACGCTTGCGGATATTCCCGGCCTTATTAAAGGAGCCTGTGAGAATCAGGGTTTGGGACATGATTTTTTAAGACATATAGAAAGAACAAGGGGTCTCCTATATGTTATAGATATTTCCGGAAGCGAAGGTAGAAATCCCGCGGATGATTTTAAAGTTCTGAAGGGTGAACTGCAAAAACATGATAAACATCTTTTATCAAAGCCGTATCTGATTGCCCTTAACAAAGTTGATCTTATTAAAGGGGAAAAAAAGATTAAGGATTTTATATTGGGAACCGGAGAGAAGAAGGAAATAATTATTCCCATTTCAGCTAAAGAAAAGATTAATCTCCAAAAACTTATTGAAGAACTTTTGAAATTAATAGAGAATGTAAAGAAATATGGATAATTTAAGACAAAATCTAAAGGATATATCAAGCCTGGTGGTTAAGGTTGGGTCTAATGTTTTGACTGACGGCAGGGGTAAGATAGACAAAAAAATAATATCTTCTCTTTCCGGGCAGATCCATGCGCTTAAAGAAAGAGGTAAGAAGGTTATACTTGTAACGTCCGGTGCTATTGCCGCTGGCCGCTGGAAACTCGGGTATGATAAAAAAGAACTTACTCTTCGCCAGAAACAGGCCGCGGCTGCGGTCGGGCAGAGCCAGCTTATGAGGTTTTATGAAGATGCTTTTTTCGGAAAAGGAATTGTGACAGGCCAGGTTCTTCTAACCGATGACGGCCTTAGTGACAGAGTCAGGCAGCTCAATGCAAAAAATACCCTGCTGACGCTTCTCGAAAAGGATGTTGTCCCTGTGATAAATGAAAATGACACGGTTTCCGTTGAAGAGATACAGTTTGGGGATAATGATAGGCTTTCAGCTCTGGTAGCCCAGATGACCGGGACAGAGTTACTTATCCTTCTTACCGATACTCAGGGTCTTATGGATAAAGACCCTAAAGATTGTAACGACGCGAAACGTATAGCTGTTGTGAAAGAAATAAAAGAGGATATAGAGTGTTTATGCGGAAAGAAAGGTTCTTCTTTTTCAACGGGAGGTATGATATCCAAGATCCGGTCTGCTAAAATGGTCACAAGGTCTGGTGAGTTTGCTGTTATTGCGGACGGCAAAGAAGAAAATGTCCTTTTGAAGATTCTTGATGGAAAGGATGTCGGAACATTATTTCTTCCATATGGGTCAAAGCTCGCAGGCAGGAAAAGGTGGATAGCTCATTTCCAGAAGCCGAAGGGCTTTATTACCGTTGATTCAGGTGCGGCTCAAGCGCTGGTTGACAGAGGTAAAAGCCTTCTTGCGTCGGGAATAAAGTCTGTCAATGGTGATTTTTCCATAGGCGATGTAGTTGTTATTAGAGATGAAGACGGTAATGATTTTGCCCGTGGGCAGGCGAATTACTGTTCATCGGATATCGGTAAAATAAAAGGTTTAAAAACTTCAGAGATTGAGAAGACTCTGGGAAAAAAGGATTACGATGAAATAATTCATCGTGATAATATGGTAATTTTTTAGAGTGATGGCTTATGACAATAAATATTAAAGATTACGTTTTAGAAATGGCAAGGAAGGCAAAAGACGCTTCGTATAGCCTGGTGGCGATGTCTGCCGATAATAAAAATAAAATCCTCAAAGAAATGGCTAAAGCTTTAAGGAATAAAAAAGATTTCATCTTGAAAGCTAACAAAGAGGATTTAAAAGAAGGGGAAAACTCAAATCTCAGCGAAGCCATGTTAGAGCGTTTGCTGTTAGATAATAAGAGGGTTGAACAGATGGCAAAAGGGCTTGAAGATGTGGCTGCTCTTGATGATCCTGTAGGAAGAGTTCTTGATAAGAGAACGAGGCCTAACGGCCTTGAAATATCAAAAATAAGTGTTCCCATAGGAGTGATAGCTATAATATTCGAATCCCGGCCCAATGTGACTTCAGACGCTGCCGCTTTGTGTATTAAATCCGGTAATGCTGTAATATTGAGGGGAGGGAAAGAAGCGATAGGTTCGAATATGGCAATAGCACAGGTCATGAATGAAGCGGCGTCCAGGATTAAGGCTCCTGATGGTATGCTCCAACTGGTTGAAACTACGGATAGAGAGGCCGTAAATGAATTATTGAAATTAAATTCTTATATCGACCTTGTAATTCCCAGGGGAGGGGAAGGGCTTATCAAAGCGGTGGTTGAAAATGCGACAATACCTGTTATAAAACACTATAAAGGGATATGCCATATATATGTTGATAAGGATGCTGATATAGATAAAGCATTGGATATTGTTATTAACGCTAAGTGCCAGAGGCCGGGTGTTTGTAACGCTGCGGAAACTCTGCTTATAGATGAACAAATTGCCCGGACTCATTTACCGTTAATAGCGGCAAGGCTGCGAAAAAGCGGTGTTGAGCTAAGAGGGTGTGAAAAGACGGCCCGGATTATAAAGGATGTCGTAAGGGCTGATGAACAGGACTGGAAAACGGAATATCTGGATTTGATATTGTCTATAAAGATTGTGGGTGGAGTCGCGGAAGCCATAAAGCATATAAACGATTATGGTTCAATGCATTCAGATGCCATAATTACAGAAAACAAAGTAACCGCATCAAAATTTCTGAATATGGTTGATGCGTCTTCTGTGTATTTTAATGCTTCTACTAGATTTACGGACGGGGGAGAATTTGGAATGGGTGCGGAAATAGGCATAAGCACCGATAAAATTCATGCCCGCGGCCCTATGGGGCTGGAAGAATTAAATATTTATAAATATGTTATAAAAGGTGACGGGCAGATTAGGGAATAGTAAGTAAAAAGTAATTGAGTTGCTGAATTATTGATTTTATCGTGCGTATTGGGTATTAAATAAGTTCCTTAACGCAATACGCATCACACAATACGCGATACGAGACACCTGTTTATGACTGATAAAAAAATTGGTATATTTGGCGGAACTTTTGATCCCATCCATTCCGGACATATTAAGATAGCTCAAAGAGCGCTTTCGCGATTTTCCCTGGATAAAGTTTATTTTATGCCGTGTTATGTTCGGCCGATTAAGGGCAAAACGGCGGCAGGTTCCCATGACAGGATTAACATGGTCAAAATTGCCATTCAGGGCAAAGAGCATTTTGAGTTATCCGATTACGAAATAAAAAAAAGGGGCAAGTCCTATACGATAAACACTCTTAACTATTTCAGGAGGAAAAACAGGAACAGTAAACTTTATTTGATTATAGGTTCCGATTTGTTAAGTGAGTTAATGTTGTGGAAAGAGATAGAAAAATTTTCAGGCCTTTGTGAAATAATAGTTTATCCGCGCGGTGAAAAGGGTTATAGTATTGCTCCGAGACTTAGGCGGGCGGTTTCCGATCTTAAGATGCATTTTATTAAGGGCCCGTTGATAAAAACGTCTTCTACCGCGTTGAGAAATGGATTTATGTCCGGGCATGTTCCGAAAAGTGAAATAGATAAAAAAGTGATAAATTATATTGAAGGAAGGAGCATTTACGAAGTTGAAAGAGGGAATTGTAAAAGAAGCCGCTAAAAAGAGTACGCTTAACTCAAGAAATATCGCGAAGAGGTGTGCAAAAGCAGCCCGGGGAAAAAAGGCGAAAGATATCGTAATAATGAAGGTAAAGGATATTTCATCCATAACGGATTTTTTTGTCCTATGTTCCGGAAACTCGGAAAAGCATGTGGAAACTATCGCGGATTCTATTGAAAAAGAATTGAAAAAAGAGATGATAAGATGTCTGGGTTCGGAAGGGCTTGGAAAAACCAGGTGGGTAGTTAAAGATTACGGTGGCGTAATTGTCCATGTGTTTCATGAAGAAACAAGAGAAAAATACAGTCTGGAGCGGCTCTGGGGGGATGCGGAGTTTTTATGAACCAGAAAATTAAAAAACATCTTCAGGATATTTTAGCCACAGCTCTTTCTGGAGTGCTGGAGGAATCCGGAAAAAAAATTTCTGAAAAGATCGATGTGACTGTTGAGGTTCCGAAAGATTCCGGTCATGGTGATGTGTCTACGAACCTTGCATTGAGATATGCAAAGATTGCGGGCGTCAATCCAAGACAGCTTGCAGAGGTTTTATGCGGTAGGCTTTCTTGTAAAGCGGATGAAGAGTTTGAAAAAATTGAAATAGCGGGCCCGGGTTTTATCAATATTACGCTTTCCAACAGCGCCTTACATGTGATGCTGCTGGAT
>JAGLRQ010000044.1 GCA_023136205.1 Candidatus Auribacterota bacterium | reverse complement strand
TTTTAATTGAATTTGTAAGCGCTAATCCTACAGGCCCTTTAACCGTTGCTCACGGCAGGCAGGCGGCTATCGGCGATGCCCTTGCCAGGATTCTGAAGAAAGCGGGGTTCGAGGTATCTACTGAATTTTATCTTAATGACAGAGGCAAACAGATATCCATTTTAGGGGAATCACTTTATTCCAGATATATGGAAATCTGCGGTAAGAAATATCCCTTTCCTGAAGATGGTTACCGTGGAGGATATGTAAACACTCTTGCCAGGGATCTTTTCGATAAAGAGGGTGATAAATACTCACGTTTTGATAAGGAAGAAGCGTTTGAGTATATGTCTTTATATTCTAAAGACAGAATAATGCAGTGGATTAAAGAGGATTTGAAAAATTTTAATGTGGAATTTGATACATATTTCAGCGAAAAAGAATTTACCGGCGGTGGACAGGTGGAAGAATCGATAAAGGCTCTTAAGGATAAAGCTTGCCTGTTTGAGAAAGACGGTGCCGTGTGGTTCAAGTCTACTGAATTTGGGGATGATAAAGACAGGGTTGTGGTTAAGAGTAACGGTGAATGGACTTATATTGCCCCTGATATTGCATACCATAAGGATAAACTTGCAAGAGAGTATGATTTATTAATAGACATATTCGGGCCTGACCACCACGGATATATTCCAAGAATAAAAGCAGCCATTGAAGCTCTTGGGTATGACCCTGAAATACTCAAAGTTATAATAATACAGCTTGCTACCCTTTACAAAGGAGGAAAGAAACTTTCCATGTCAACCAGGCAGGGAGAGTTTATTTCTCTGAGAGATGTTGTTGATGAAGTCGGGAAAGATGCGGCGCGTTATTTCTTTGTCATGAGAAGCAATGCGAGTCATCTTGATTTTGATCTGGAACTTGCGAAGAAACAGTCTCCGGATAACCCTGTGTATTACATTCAATATACTCACGCAAGAATATGTAGCATATTTAAAAAATATGAAGAGAGGTTTAAGCATGGGTATGTTCAGGTTGATAATACAGAGGGCCTTAACCCCCTGGTTAATTATGAAGAAAAAGAAATTATGAAAAAGCTTGCTCTTTTTCCTGAAGCGGTGGATGCCTGTGCTGTGCTGTTTGAGCCGCACAGGATGACTGTATATCTTTCCGAGCTTGCGGCTCTCTTCCACAGTTATTACCATAAAGATGCGAAGAAGTTTAGAATTGTAGGGGATCGTGAGGATGAAACAACCCTTGCAAGAATGGCTCTTGTGAGTGCTATTAGAATGGTTATTTCTTCCGGGTTGAATTTGTTGGGGATTAGCGCCCCTGAAAAAATGTAATGAGTTATAAAATGAAAAAATACGATCTTGTTGTTATTGGAAGCGGGCCCGGCGGGTACGTTGCCGCGCTGGAAGCGGCCAGGCTTGGCCTTAAAACCGTTATTGTAGAAAAAACCTTTCTTGGAGGAACGTGTCTTAACCGTGGTTGTATTCCTACTAAAGCAATGGTTGTTTCCGCGAAGGTTTACAGGTATATAAAACAGGCTGATTCATTTGGAATCAAGGTTGGTTCCGCGAAAGTTGATTTTTCTTCCGTTGTGAAAAGGAAGAATGCGGTGGTTTCAAAGCTTGGTAAGGGTATAGAATTTTTGCTTAAAAACAGAGGCGTAGATATTGTTTACGGGGAAGCCGGTTTTCTATCGCGGAATAGAGTCTCTGTGAAGGGCGAGGGTGAGTTGGAAGCGGATAACATTATTATTGCCGCCGGATCAGAACCTTTAATACCGGACAATATTATGAACGATGGAGAATTCGTTTTTAATAGTAACCAGATTCTTTCACT
>JAGLRQ010000043.1 GCA_023136205.1 Candidatus Auribacterota bacterium | reverse complement strand
GTTGAGGTAATAACAGGTACTAAAGTAAAAACCGTTAAGGGCAGTAAGAATGGCGGTTTTGTAAATTTGGAAAATTCAAAGAAAATCGCAGCCGATGCGGTTTTGCTTGCTGTAGGGAGAAGATTGAATACCTCCATTGAGGGTATAGAGGTGCTCAATCTCGATATTGAAAGAGGCCGGATTGCAACGAATGGTTCAATGAGGACAAATGTTAAAAACATTTTTGCCGTTGGAGATGTTACCGGGAAAAGCCTTCTTGCTTCTGTTGCTTATTGTCAGGGCCTTGTTGCCGCGAGAAGTTGCGCGGGTGAAGAACAGGAGATGAATTACGATGTTATTCCCTCCTGTATATTTACTTTTCCTGAGATTGCGGCGGTTGGCATTACCGAGCAGCAGGCAAAAGAAAGAGGTTTAAAAGTTCGCGTGGGCAAGTTTCCATTTTCAGCAGTTGGAAGATCTCTTGCGGATGGAAGCGGAGAAGGTTTTGTAAAAATTGTTTCAGGGTATGATGACGGCAGAATTTACGGTTGTCATATAGCAGGCGGCAACGCGGGCGAAATTTTATCTGAGGTTACTTTAGCGATGTCGCGGGGGTTGAAAGTTAAGGATATAGCCGAAGCGGTCCATATTCATCCTACGCTGTCTGAAGGTGTGATGGAATCTGCTCTGGCGGTTTATGGATTATCACCCCACATTCCCTTGAAGAAATAATCATGAAAGTTCTCGATTTAAATCAAATTGATTTTTCAAGCGCTTATGATATCCAGCGCAGGGCAGTTAAAGATGTTGTTTCCGGCGAAGATTCCAGGATTATTTTTGCTGAACATCCGCACGTTTTTACCACCGGCCGCAATTTCCATGATTATGATTTACTTGTAACCCGGGAAATCCTAAAAAAATTTAATATAACGGTTTGTAAAGCTGACAGAGGCGGGGGTATTACATACCACGGCCCCGGGCAGATAGTTTGTTATCCAATAATTGATTTAAACCGATGGAAAAAAGATATAAGAGCGTATATAAGAGCGCTTGAAAATATAATAATAAAAGTTCTTGGCAATATGGAAATTGATGCTTATGCGAAAAAAGAGTTGACAGGAGTCTGGTTAAGGGATAAAAAAATAGCATCTGTTGGTATAGGTGTTAGCAGGTGGGTAACCTATCATGGGTTCGCTCTTAATGTGAAGCCGGATTTAAAATATTTTTCTTTGATTAATTCCTGTGGGTTGAAGGATTTGGTTCAGACCTCCATATGCAAAGAAACTGAAGGTTTTACGGCAATTGAAAAGATTAAAGGATTTTTAATTGAAGAAACTGAAAAAACATTCCAGGCTTCCATGGTGGCTTGTTAAAAAGATACCAAGGACTCAAGATGCTTTTACAACAAGAGAAATATTAAAAAGTCATAAGCTGCGTACTGTTTGCGAAAGCGCGCGGTGCCCGAACATGTGGGAATGTTTTTCACGAAAAAGAGCGACATTCATGATACTTGGCAATGTGTGTACAAGGAATTGCCTGTTTTGTTCGATTAAACATGGTTCTCCGGAAGGTGTTGATAGGCAAGAACCTTTAAGAATTGCTGACGCGGTGAAAAAACTGGAATTGAAACATGTCGTTATAACATCGGTTACCAGGGATGATCTTTCTGACGGCGGCGCCGGCCACTTTGCCGCTGTTATAAAACAGATAAGGGGAAATTGTCCTGATGTTGTTATTGAAGTCTTAACCCCTGATTTTAAAGGAGAAAGTGGTTCCCTGGATAAAATTCTGGAAGTAAATCCTGATATATTTAACCATAATCTGGAGACTGTCTTGCGCTTATATAGGAAAATAAAACCGCAAGCTGATTACTTGACTTCGCTTGAGGTTTTAAAGTATGTTAAAAAGTGTGATCATACGGTTTATACAAAGTCAGGCATTATGGTGGGACTTGGGGAAAAATTTGAAGAGGTTGAAAATATATTTGATGATTTAAAGGAACACGGTTGTGATATTTTAACTGTGGGGCAGTATTTGCGCCCTTCAGAGAGTAACCTGGAGGTAGAAGAATATATTTTGCCGGAGCAATTTAAAAGATTTGAAGAACTGGCAAGATTGAAAGGTTTTAAATATGTTCAGGCAGGTCCTTTCGTGAGAAGTTCTTACAATGCGGATCGGCTGGTTTCATAGATTGTAGTTTTATGTAAGGGGATAAGTTGCGGTTTCATGCAAAAAGGAGGAATGGGAGTATGGTTGAAGT
>JAGLRQ010000042.1 GCA_023136205.1 Candidatus Auribacterota bacterium | reverse complement strand
ATCTACTTCGGATATTGCCATAGGTATTACCGGAATAGCCGGCCCGGGAGGCGGTTCTGAAGAAAAACCTGTTGGATTGGTTTATGTCGCGTTGGATGACGGGTTTATAAGCAGAACTGAAGAATTTAAGTTTACCGGTACCAATAGAGAACAGGTAAGAGAAAGGGCTTGTCGGTCAGCATTAGATCTTCTTCGCAGGTATCTGTTGATTGAATGAAGAGAGTAAATTTTATATGAGCAGTTTAAGGTCTTTCCTCGCTGTAAATTTGCCTGATAAGGTGAAAGATAAGATAACGCCGTTTGTCCAGCCCCTGAGATATAAGTTTAAAAATGTTAGGTGGGTTTCTCCTGTAAACCAGCATTTGACCCTGAAGTTCTATGGGAATGTTGAAGAAGAAGAGATTAATAAATTGTCCGATGATATTAGAAAGGGGGTAAAAGGATTTGGGAAGTTTGAGCTAAGTTTCGGGCATTTTGGTTATCTTGGATCAAAAATTTCTCCAAGGGTGATCTTAATAGGAGTGGATAAGGGGAAAGAGGAATTGGCAGAACTTAATAACGTTATTGAAGAAATTTCCGAGGTGTATGGTTTTGAAAGGGAAAAAAGAGAGTTTTTCCCTCACCTTACGATCGGAAGATGTAAAAAGAGAACTGATGGTATTGTTGAGGCTTTAGAAAAAATGGATAATTCACCAGTTGCTTTTTTTGAAGCTGAGATGTTATCATTTTTCTCCAGTGATTTAACTCCTGACGGACCGATATATACGAAATTATATGATGCGATTTTATAGTTGTTTACCAAATAACTAAGTGTGGAGGCTAAACATGGCTGCAAAAATAGCTAAGATAACGGAAAAAGAAGGTGAAGGGAAATCGAAAATGCTTGACATGGCGATAACGCAGATAGAAAAGCAATTTGGACAGGGGGCGATAATGAGGCTTGGCGACGAGTCAGCTCATATTAATATTCCGTATATATCAACAGGCGCTTTAACTCTTGATGTAGCGCTTGGAATCGGAGGCCTTCCCAGGGGAAGAGTTGTGGAGCTTTTCGGCCCGGAGTCTTCCGGAAAGACGACCCTTGCGCTTAGTGTGGTTGCTAATGCTCAGAGAGCCGGCGGTGTTGCTGCTTTTATTGATGCGGAGCATGCTATGGATCCTGCATATGCGAAAAAGCTTGGGGTTAACCTTCAGGATCTTCTGGTTTCACAGCCTGATTCGGGAGAAGAAGCGCTCTCAATCGCTGAGTTGCTTGTAAGAAGTAGTGCTGTTGATGTTATAGTTATTGATTCTGTTGCAGCCCTGGTTCCCCGGGCGGAAATACAGGGCGAAATGGGGGATTCACACATCGGACTTCAGGCTCGCCTTATGAGCCAGGCTTTAAGAAAGCTTACATCTGTGATTTCAAAATCAAAGACATGTTGTCTTTTTATTAACCAGATAAGAATGAAAATAGGGGTGATGTTTGGGAGTCCGGAAACAACACCCGGTGGGAATGCTCTTAAGTTTTATTCTTCTGTCAGGCTTGATATCAGAAGAATCAGTGCGATTAAAAATACGGCTGGAGAGAACATTGGAAACAGAGTGAGAGTTAAAGTGGTTAAGAATAAAGTTGCTCCTCCGTTCAGGACTGGGGAATTTGACATTATGTTTAATGAAGGAATATCGAGGACGGGGTCAATTGTAGATGCAGGCATAAAACTTGATATTGTTGAAAAGAAAGGCTCGTGGTTTTTCTTTGAAGGAGGAAAGTTAGGACAGGGGCGTGATTCTGCTGTCCGGGAAATGAAAGAAAATGAAAAAATGAGGAAAAAGATTGTTGCGGAGATCAAGAAAAAATCTGGTTTGAAATAATAGACAAAAAAATGAAACAAGAAAAAGAATATCTGCCACAGAGACACCGAGACGCGGAGAGAAATTATAATAAGATATATTATTATATAAGAGAATATTTTAAGCCAATCCTGTGAGCTCAGTGACTCTGATTCTCTGTGGCTGAATTATAAATTATTTATTAATGTTTTGTTGTTACCTAAAAAAAAGAGAAAAGTAGCATAAAATGAAAGCAGAAGAATTACGCCGCCTTTACATTGAATTTTTCAAAACCAGAGGCCATAAAGAAATTCCATCGGCTTCTTTAATTCCTGAAAATGATCCAACAGTTCTTTTCACAACTGCAGGCATGCATCCTCTTGTTCCGTACCTTACCGGCCAGCAAAAACATCCTATGGGCAACCGCCTTGTAAATTGCCAGAAGTGTATAAGGACTCAGGATATAGAAGAAGTAGGTGATGAAAGCCATACAACGTTTTTTGAAATGCTGGGCAATTGGTCACTTGGAGATTATTTTAAAGAAGAAGCGATAAAAATGAGCTGGGAATTTTTGACTGATGAAAAATGGCTTGCTCTGGATAAAAACAAAATTGCTATTTCAATTTTTAAAGGTGACGGAGATGCTCCATTTGACAAGGAATCGAAAGACATCTGGATTCGTGTTGGTGTTTGTGAAGACCGCATTGCGGCATTGCCTAAAGATAAAAACTGGTGGGGGCCTGCCGGTAATGTCGGGCCGTGCGGGCCGGATACAGAAATGTTCTTTTATGTCGGCAGCGAAGAGGAACCGCCTCCGCAGAGCAATCCTGAAACTGATGAGTTGAATTGGCTCGAGATATGGAATGATGTTTTTATGGAATATGGCAAGACCTCTGCCGGTAAATATGAACCTTTGAAACAAAAGAATGTTGATACAGGCCTTGGCCTTGAAAGAGTTGCCTGTGTCCTTCAGGGAAAAACGGATATTTATACAATTGAACTTTTTGAACCCATTATTAAAAAACTCGAGGGTTTAACCGGGAAATCTTATGAAACCCAGGATTGTAAAAAATCGTTCAGGATTATAGCCGATCATATACGCGCGGCAACTTTTATACTAGGAGATGATAAGGCTATCGTTCCCTCGAATGTTGATCAGGGTTATGTTTTACGAAAGTATATACGGAGAATTATCCGTCACGGACGTATTATGGGAGTTAATAAAAAGTTCTGTTCAGAGCTTGCGGAAGTTGTGATAGGTGTAATGAAAGATCCATGGAAGGAGCTTGAAAAGAACAAACTGTTTATCCTTTCCGAGCTCTCGGCTGAAGAGGACAGGTTTAATAAAACTATTACCCAGGGATTAAAAGAGTTTGACAAAACGGTAAAAGGATATGAAAAGGCTTTTGAGGCAACGGGTAAAAAAATCAGTATTATATCCGGCAAACATGCTTTTAAACTTTATGACACTTATGGTTTCCCACTTGAGATGACAGATGAGCTTGCGGAGGAGAAAGGTTTGGAAGTTGATCATAAGGGTTTTAATAAATGTTTTCAGGAACATCAGAAAAAGTCAAGAATCGGAGCTGAAAAAAAATTTAAAGGCGGGCTTGAAGACGACTCAGAAAAGGTTATCCGCTTCCACACCGCAACGCATCTTCTTCATCAGGCATTAAGAATTATCCTTGGAAAACATGTACAGCAGAGAGGGAGCAATATTACCTCTGAAAGACTGCGCTTTGATTTTTCACACCCTGATAAACTTTCCGATATGCAAATAAAGAAAGTTGAAGAATTGGTTAATACCGCAATAGAAAAAGGTATGGATGTGAAACGCAAAGAGATGACTCCTGCCGAAGCAGCTAAACAGGAAGCCATAGGTTTGTTTGGTGACAGATACGGAGAAAAGGTAACGGTATATTCAATCGGGGATTTCTCAAAGGAAATTTGTGCCGGCCCTCACGTATCCAATACAAAAGAGCTTGGCAGATTCAAAATCACGAAAGAGCAGAGTTCATCCGCGGGTATCAGGAGAATCCGGGCTGTCCTTGAAGGCTTATGAAATCTTTTTAAAAAGTGATTGGTGATGAAAAAATATATGTTATTTTTCATTCTGTTTCTGGTGTGTGCGAACTTGTTTGCAACGAGAATCATACTCTGTGATGTAAAGGATATAACAGATAAATTTCCACTTGAACAGCAATATGAGAAGATTAATGTAAAATCCGGGAAAACTTTTTCAATTTCTCTTGATTCTAATCCCACTACAGGCTATCACTGGGAGCTTGAAAAAGCGATAGACAGAAAGCTGGTTAAATTACAGAAAACGGAATATATAGCTCCTGAAACTAATATGGCCGGGGCCGGCGGGAAGGAAATATTTGTATTTAAAGCGTTAAAACCAGGCAGTACAACCATCTGTCTAAAGTATGTACGCCCATGGGAGGAAGGTATAAAGCCGGTTAAGGAAAAAGCCTTTCATATCATTATAAATTGACCCTATTCCTTATTACAAACACGGTTAAATTTTATAACGGATAGGGGCCTGCTATAGAAGTATAAATTCGGGTAATTCCTTCAAAAGTCTGGGGTGAAAAGCGGTTTAATTGAATAAATTGAAAGGAGGTTGTTATGGGATGGTTATGGACTATATTAATAATTGCAGTGGTGATATTCTTTTTTGGAGTAAGAATTATACGGCCCACACACAGGGGTCTTGTTGAGAGGCTGGGGAAATATAAAAGGTTTGCCATGCCCGGTTTTAACTGGGTTATCCCTGTTATAGACAGGCTGACTGCTATCAATATTACGGAGCAGATGGTGGATGCTCAGCCTCAGGAGATAATTACAAACGATAATCTTAACGCGAGCGTAGATGCTCAGGTTTATTTTAAGGTTAAGGCAGATGAAAAGCATGTTAAAAATTCTCAGTATAATGTTAATAGTTACAAATGGCAGATTGTAAACCTTGCACGAACGACTTTGAGAAATATTATCGGCACGTTGACTCTGAAATCGGCAAACAGCGAGAGGGACAAAATTAATGGCGAACTGCTTAGTACATTAAGCAAAGAAACTGAGAGCTGGGGTATGGAAATAGTAAGGACAGAGCTTAAAGAAATAGACCCGCCGAAGGATGTTCAGGAGACAATGAACAAGGTTGTTAAAGCCGAAAATGAAAAAATTGCCGCCCTTGACTTTGCTAATGCCGTGGAGAGGCAGGCAGACGGTCAAAAAAGATCGGAGATTAAGAAAGCGGAAGGAATTAAACAAGGTAAAATATTGCGCGCTGAGGGTGAAGCTGAATCGATAAGGCTTGTTAATGAGGCCGCAAATAAATACTTTATAGGTAACGCGCAGGTTCTAAAAAAACTGGAAACTGTTGAAAACTCTCTTAAAGAGAACGCGAAGGTTGTTGTCCCAACGGATTCCGAGCTTGTTAATGTAATAGGGGGGCTTGCCGGTGTTCTTCCCCTCAAAAGAGAAGCTAAACAGGAATAACAGCCATAATTGAAAGGTTTATCCGCGGAAGGCGGCCGGTTATCCGGCCGCCTTCCCTTTTTACTTGAAGGTTTTTTCTTCAATATGGTAGTATGTTTAGCTCGACATAGTTATATTTAAAAGGGAATATATGGAAATAATTGATTGCCGCCTGGAAAAGGGCGTAAGCAGGCTGAAAGGATTAAAAGAAACCGCTTTATATAATGAAGAAGTGGAACAATCGGTCTCTGAGATTTTACAAAAGGTCAGGGTCTTGGGAGACAAAGCCCTTATTGAATATACGCAAGTATTTGACAGTTATTCTTTGTGCCCTTCGATGATAGAAGTTGGAAAAGACGCAATAAATGTATCAAGAGCATCTATTTCCAAGAAATTGGCTGATTCTATTGAATACGCTAAGAAAAACATTGAAGAGTACGCGAAAAAACTTTTGAGAAAAAGCTGGTCATATAAAAGGAGAGACGGTTCGGTTTTGGGTGAAGAGATGAGGCCTGTTGAAAAGGTGGGTATATATGTTCCCGGGGGCACGGCCCCGTTAGTGTCAACGGTTCTTATGACTGCGGTTATTGCAAGAGTTGCAGGAGTTAAGGAAATTTTTGTAGCGTCGCCTCCGTGTACGGGCGGTGACATTAGCCTCGGAATTCTTGCTGCCTGCAGTATCGCGGGAGTTGACAGTGTTTTCAGGGTTGGTGGTGCTCAGGCAATTGGGGCTTTTGCATTTGGCACCAAAACGGTTCCCAAAGTGGATAAGATTGTAGGCCCCGGCAACGTGTATGTTTCCTGTGCGAAAAGACAGGTGTATGGGTTTGTTGATATTGATATGGTGGCTGGCCCGAGTGAGGTTTTGATTATTGCGGACAAGACTTCAAATCCTAAATTTATTGCGGCTGATATGCTTGCTCAGGCTGAACACGATACTGCCAGCAGGATTTACCTTGTTTCGGTTGACAAGGATTTAATTGTCAATATTGAAAAAGAAATCTACCGCCAGTCAACCATGTTATCGAGGAAAAAGATAATTTCAGAATCATTGAGCAGGGGGGCGTTTCTTGTTGTTGTTAGGGATCTTACCCAGGCAATAAATGTTGCTAATATAATCGCGCCGGAACACATTGAAGTAATGGTTGAAAATCCTGAATTTGTGGTAAGGAGAATAAATAATGCGGGGGCGATTTTTGTCGGAGAATGGACCCCTGAAGCAATAGGTGATTTTGTTGCCGGCCCGAGCCATGTTTTGCCGACTTCCGGAGGAGCAAGGTGGTTTTCCGGTTTGTCAGTGAGTGATTTTCTGAAAAGGATTTCACTTATAAACTACAGTGAAGAAGCTTTTAAAAAGGCATCAAAATACGCGGTGGAGCTTTCTGATATAGAAAAGCTTGATGGACATGGAAATTCTGTAAAAATACGGATGAAAAAGAATAGTATATACTAAATGCTGTATACTGATTTTAAATGAGCTATTTCAGAAAAAATATTGAAGAACTTAAACCATATATACCCGGCTTTCAGCCTGGCAGGGAGGAGTTTGTTAAATTAAATACCAATGAAAATCCCTATCCTCCTTCAAAGCGTGTTTTAAAGGTAATCCGGGATAATATTGGAGTGAGCCTGCGTTTATACCCGGATCCTTCCGGGGCTGAATTAAAATCCGCGGCAGCCAGGGTTCTGGGGTTCAAAGTTGAAAACATAATACCGGGGAATGGTTCAGATGAGATTCTGTCTTTGATATTCAGGGCTGTGCTTGATAAAGGGGATAAGGCAGCTATAACATTTCCCACATATTCTCTTTATAAGGTTCTCGCGGATATCCAGGCGGCCGGGATTGAAGAGCACAGGCTTAAACAGCAGGATAGGCTGCCGGCCTCATTTTTTAAGACAAAAGCTAAATTGATTATTATTTCAAATCCTAATGCTCCTACGGGATGTGCTTTTCCGAAGAAGGACATTGAAAAACTTTGCAGGGCTCAAAAGAAGGCTCTGATTGTAATTGACGAAGCCTATGTTGATTTTTCAACATACAATTGTTTGTACATGGCAAGAAAATACCGCAATGTAGTCGTAACGAGGTCTCTTTCCAAGTCATATGCTCTTGCGGGGATGAGAATAGGACTTGGCATAGCGAATAAGAAAACTATTGATATGCTGTTAAAGGTTAAAGATTCATATAATATAAACAGGCTTAGTATAAAGGCCGGAAAAGCTGCAATGGATGACAGGCAGTATTTTCGCAAAATCAAAAAAAATGTTATAAAAACCAGGTTGTTTTTGGATAAAAGATTAAAATCTATGGGATTTGAAACACTGCCTTCATCGGCTAATTTTATTTTTGCGAAACCTCCCTGCCTACCGGACAGGCAGGCTGTTGATGCGAAGAAGCTGACTGTCCGGCTCGAAGGAAAAAACATCCTGGTTCGCTATTTCTGTATAGGCTGGTTGAAAGATTATATAAGAATAAGTGTTGGAACAATGAAAGAAATTAAGATATTTTTAAAGAAAACAGAAACACTGTTAAAATAATAAAAAAATATTTAATCACACAGAGACGCAAAGACACGGAGAAAAAATTAAAAACAAGGATCAGTAGTTAGTTTAGAATTTTGGTAATTGTTGTATATTGTTTGCCCTGTGAAATTAAAATAATTTCCAGGATTAAGTCCCCTGTAGGGGAGGATTTGTTTTTGTACGCTTTTAACTCAATACTCACGACGCAATACTGTTACTGATATACTCAATACTGTTTTTTAAAAGGGGGGCTTTAATGGCAAGGTCTGCTGTTGTAAAAAGAAAAACAAAAGAAACTGATATCCGGGTTAAGATTAACATTGATGGCGAAGGGAAGGGCAGGATATCTACCGGTGTAGGTTTTCTTGACCACATGCTGGAACTTTTTTCCAAACATTCGCTTATTGATATTGAAATAAAAGCTGAAGGCGATGTACACATTGATGACCACCATGTAGTTGAAGATGTTGGTATTGCATTGGGTGAGGCATTTAAAAAAGCTTTTGCAAACAAGAAAGGGATAGTTAGATATTCCAGCGCGCGTGTTCCCATGGATGAATCTCTTGTAGAAGCATCTTTGGATGTAAGCGGTAGAGCCTACCTGGCGTACAAGATTAAAACCAGAAGGATTAAACTTGGTTCTTTTAATGTAGGGCTGGTGAAGGAATTCATGAGGGCATTTGTGCAGAATGCGCAGATTACACTTCATCTTATTCTTATAAGCGGAGAGGATGTGCATCATATTTATGAAGCGGCATTTAAGGCTCTTGCAAAAGTGTTTAGAGAGGCCTTGAAAGTCGATGAAAGGGTTAAGGGAACCCCTTCGACAAAAGGGAAACTATAAAAGCCGTTAAGGTTTTGTTAATGAGTAAGATAGTTATTCTAGATTATGGAATGGGTAACTTAAGGAGTGTTCAAAAAGCTCTTGAGAAGTATGGAGCTTCGGTTGTTTTAAGTTCTCACCCTGAAGAAATTAAAGCTATGGCAGCTCTTGTTGTCCCTGGCGTTGGTTCTTTTGATGACTGCATCAGGAATCTCAAACGCAACAACCTGGACAGGACAATAACAGAATTTATTTCTTCGGGACGCCCTTTCTTGGGTATATGTTTGGGTTTGCATATACTTTTTGAAGGAAGCGAAGAGGGCAGGGAAAAAGGGCTTGGGATCTTTAAGGGCAAAGTTTTGCGGTTTTCTCCTATATTAAAAGTTCCCCACATGGGATGGAATTCTTTAGAGTTCACTGCTTCAGGTAAGAAATGTGAAATATTAAAAGATATAAAGGATGGCGAGTATTTTTATTTTGTTCATTCTTACTATGTAAAGCCTGAAGATAAAAGTATTATTGCCACAACCACAGATTATGATGTGGAATTTACTTCTTCCGTTTGCAGCAAAAATATTTTTGCGTGCCAGTTTCACCCTGAGAAAAGCCAGAAAGCAGGACTGAAACTGATAGAGAATTTTGTGAAATATACACAGAAAGCAAGAACATGATTATAATTCCTGCAATAGATATAGTGGATGGTAAATGTGTCCGCCTTAAACAAGGTAAAGCTGAGGAAAAAACCGTATATTCGGATTTTCCTGTTGAGATGGCAAAAAGATGGCAAAAAGAGGGGGCGTCTTTTCTGCATATTGTAGATCTTGACGGGGCTTTCGGGGGCAAACCCGCAAACAAAAAAACAATAGGGGAAATAATAAAAAACCTGAATATTGACACAGAGGTTGGGGGCGGAATACGCAGCTTTGAACATATAGAGGAATACCTTTCTCTTGGGGCCAGGAGAGTTGTTGTTGGGACTTCGGCATGTGAGAATGCTCACTTTGCGCGCGATGCCTATCAAAGTTTTAAAGACAGGGTAATAATAGCGGTTGATACAAAAGATGGTTTTGTGGTTAAAAAAGGCTGGCTGGAAACGTCCCAGCTTAAGGTTGAGGAATTTGTCCGTGATCTAAAAAAAATTGGATTCGAAGAGATAATTTATACTGATATATTGAAAGATGGTATGCTTGAAGGCCCGAATATCAAAGCGTGCGAGGATCTTCTGGATGCCACAGGTATAAAAATTGTTGCTTCCGGCGGTATTTCTACGCTTGAAGATGTAAAGAGGCTGTCCGGGCTTGCGCCTAAAGGTATTTCGGCTGCGATAATCGGTAAAGCTCTTTATGATGGAAAATTGAATTTAAGGGATATAACAGGGGCAGCAAATGCTGGCTAAAAGGATAATTCCCTGCCTGGATGTTAAAGAGGGCAGGGTTGTAAAAGGTATAAATTTTGAGGGTTTAAAAGATGCGGGTGACCCTGTTGAAATAGCTGAGGTTTATGACCGGGCGGGAGCAGACGAGCTTGTTTTTCTTGACATAACTGCATCCCATGAAAAAAGAAAAATAATGATTGATGTTGTGAAGAAAACGGCGGAAAAGTGTTTTATGCCGCTTACAGTAGGCGGAGGGATTTCTTCGCTGGAGGATATACGTGAACTGCTTAAGAGCGGAGCTGATAAGGTTTCAATTAATACGCCGGTGGTAAAAAATCCTCAGTTTGTCAAGGAAGCCTCATCGATGTTTGGTTCGCAGTGTATAGTGGTAGCAATTGATGCAAAGCGGGTATGTGAAGGTAAATGGCAGATATACATCAATGGCGGAAGAACACCTGCCCGGCGTGATGCAGTTGAGTGGGCCCTGGAAGTGGAAAAACTGGGAGCAGGGGAGATCCTTTTAACGAGCATGGATTCTGACGGCACGAAAAATGGATACGATATCGAGCTTACAGGAAAAATTTCTTCTGCGGTTAGAATTCCGGTTATTGCTTCAGGCGGTGCCGGCACTTGTGAACATATTTTAAAAGTTTTAACGGATGGAATGGCTGATGCGGCTCTTGCAGCATCGATTTTCCATTACAGGGAAATAGAGATTGAGGAAGTGAAGGATTACTTGAAAAAACACGGTGTGTGTGTACGAAATTAAAGGGAAGGGTTTTATAATGAATAATATTATCAATGATATAAAGTATGGCCCGGACGGCCTTGTAACAGCAGTGGTAGTTGATCTTGAAGACGCAGCAGTCCTTATGGTTGCGTATATGAATGCGGAGTCATTAAAAAGAACCCTTGAAACGGGAAAGATGACTTACTGGAGCAGGTCCAGGCAGAAATTCTGGGTTAAAGGGGAGTCTTCCGGCAATGTGCAGATTGTTAAGGAAATTCGAGTTGATTGTGATAAAGATTGCCTTCTCTTTAAAGTTGAACAAAAAGGAAGAGCGGCTTGCCATGCCGGCTACAGAAGCTGTTTTTACAGAAAACTTGATAACGGGCAGTGGCTCACGGACGGGGAAAAGGTATTTAATCCTGATGAAGTGTACAATAAGGGGCCGTAAATCGTTGTTCGTGAATTGTGAATTGTAAAAAAACCGTAGAAAGATTGAAGCGCGGGGTAAAAGGTTGGTAATTATGTATTATCCGGACAAAAAAGAATTTATTAAGAAGGCAAAAAAAGGAAACCTGGTTCCTGTGTTTAAGGAAATTGTTGCCGACATGGAAACGCCTGCGTCAGCTTTCAGGAAGATATCGTCAAAGAATTTTTGTTTTCTCCTTGAAAGTGTTGAGGGCGGTGAAAATATAGCAAGGTATTCTTTCCTTGGCTCAAATCCAAGTATTCTTTTTTCCAGCAAAGGGCAGCAGGCATCTGTTATTGAAGACGGAGAAGAAAAAAAATACAGGATGAACAAAACTCCTATCGAAGAACTGAAGATACTCATGTCGAGGTATAAAGCGGTGGAAGAAAACCGCTTGCCCCGCTTTTACGGCGGTGCTGTCGGTTATATCGGATATGATACTGTCAGGTTTTTTGAGAAACTTCCGGATGGTAATGCGGATAAGTTCAATTTTCCGGATACTTTCTTTATGTTCACTGATACCATTCTCATTTTTGACCACGTTAATCACACTATCAAGGTAGTTTCAAACGCATTTATCAAAAATAGTCCGATAAAGGCATATAATGAAGCTATAAAGAAAATTGATACGTTGGTAAAACTTCTCAAACAGCCTTTAAAACCTCTTCCTGCAGAATCGTATGCCCGGGATAAAAAGATAAAGGTTTCTTCAAATTTCACAAAGGACAAATTTAAGAAAATTGTATCTAAGGCAAAGAAATATATCAGAGCGGGGGATATTGTACAGGTGGTTCTTTCGCAGAGATTTCAAATGGATTTTAAAACGGATAATTTTAACTTATACAGGGCTTTAAGGTCTGTCAATCCTTCGCCGTACATGTATTATCTTAAGTTTAAAGACCTGAATATAATCGGCTCTTCCCCTGAAATCCATGTCAGATGCGAGGATGGTAATGTGGAACTTCGTCCGATAGCGGGAACGAGAAGAAGAGGAAAAAGCCGCGTGGAAGATGCCAGTCTGGAAAAAGAATTATTGTCCGACGAAAAAGAAAAAGCCGAGCACATTATGCTTGTAGACTTGGGGCGTAATGATATAGGAAGGGTTTGCGGCGTGGGATCTATAAGTGTTCCCGAGTTGATGGTTATAGAAAAATATTCTCATGTTATGCACATAGTTTCGGATGTGAGAGGTACCTTGAAAAAGGGTAAAAATATTTATGACCTGATGAAAGCTACTTTCCCTGCGGGGACTGTCAGCGGTGCCCCTAAAATAAGAGCCATGGAAGTAATTGATGAGCTGGAAAATACAAAGAGAGGTATATATTCCGGTGCTATAGCGTATTTCAGTTTTTCCGGCAACCTTGATTCGGCAATAACCATAAGGACAATTGTTGTAAAAGGCAAAAAGGCTTTCATACAGGCAGGGGCAGGAATAGTCGCGGATTCAGTGCCTGAAAAAGAATATTATGAAACGGTGAATAAAGCTAAAGGAATGATAAAGGCCGTGGAGCTGGCTGAATCATTCAGGAGTTAAGCATGATATTGATGATAGATAATTATGATTCTTTTACCTATAATATTGTTCAGTATATGGGTGAACTCGGGTTTATGCCGAAGGTTTTCAGGAACGATGAGATAACAATAAATGAAATAAAAAAGTTTTCTCCTGAAAAGATTGTTATATCTCCCGGGCCGTGCACACCTAAAGAAGCCGGCATATCGGTTAATATAATAAAAGAATTTGCATGCGAAATTCCGCTTTTTGGTGTTTGTCTCGGGCATCAATGTATAGGAGAAGCTTTTGGAGGAAAGGTTGTGCGGGCTGAGCGGCTGATGCACGGTAAAATCTCATTAATATACCACAATAGTAAAGGGATTTTTAAAGACATAAAAAATCCCTTTGATGCGACAAGGTACCATTCATTAATTGTGGAAAGAAAATCTCTTCCCGGATGCCTGCAGGTAATTGCGGAAACAAAAGAAAAAGAAATAATGGCATTGAAGCATAAAAAGTATCCTGTCTGGGGTGTCCAATTTCATCCCGAGTCAATATTAACCGTGCAAGGCAAAAAGATTATTAGAAATTTTCTTAAGTTATAGTTGACGGGTTAAGCAAATGGCTTTTTTAAAGAAGAAAAAATCTAAACTGGGGATTGCATTGGGCAGCGGGGCCGCAAAAGGGCTATCGCATATCGGAATTCTTCTTGCTCTGGAGGAAAAAGGAATCAGTCCTGATTATGTTTGCGGTTCAAGCATGGGGGCCCTGGTAGGTGCCATATATTGTTCAGGTTTACCTATGAAAGATTTTGCTGACCTTATTACTTCTCTTAACAGGAGAGAAATGCTGGGACTTTTTACACCGACCTTTTCGAAATCCGGACTTGTAAATGGTGATAATATTGAAAAGTTTTTGTTTTATTTGCTCGGAGATAGAACTTTTTCTGACCTTGAAAGACCATTTACAGTGGTAGCAACAGATGTTTTTACCGGAGAGGAAGTTGTTATTTCCAAAGGCCCGTTAATAAAAGCTGTACGGGCCAGTATTTCAATTCCAGGTATTTTTGTACCCGTTAAAATGGATGGCCGAAGCCTTATTGATGGAGGTATTACAGATCCTGTTCCTGTTTCTGTTATAAAAGCGATGGGAGCGGATATTTCGATTGGAGTTAAAATTACAACCGAGGTTAAAAAGATTGTAAACCAGGTAAAAGTTTCAGAAACAAAAGGAAGGAAAATATTAGTTGATTACGGGAAAATAAGAGATAAAGTTATGACATTTTTAGACAAGATGCCGAAAGATGAGGTGAAAGTTAAACTAAAGGATATCATTGATATAACTATAGAAAACAAAAAAGAAGGAGAAAAAGAGAGTTTGAATATGTTTGATGTAATATTGAACTCTGTATATATTATGCAAGACACTATTGCTCTGTTAAGATTAAAACAGGATAAGCCGGATTTTGTTATTACCCCGGATATTAGCAATATTTCACCTATGGGATATTTAAGGAGCAAGGAAATTATTAAGATTGGGTGTGATTCTGCGGAAGCAGTTCTTCCGGAAATTGAAAAACGGCTTAAAGGCTAAGGTAAAGATATGGATATAAAGGAAGCAATTAAAAAAGTAATTGTCAGGGAAGATCTGTCTATCGAAGAGGCTGAACAGGTGATGGGCCAGATAATGAGCGGTAATACCACACCGGCTCAAATTGCGGCATATCTCATTGCTTTAAGAATGAAGGGTGAAACTGTCGAGGAAATTACAGGGGGCGCTCTGGCAATGAGGAAGGCTGCGACTGTGGTTAAAGCAGGTGATAATGTTGTTGATACGTGCGGCACGGGAGGAGACGGGGCTCATACTTTTAATATATCTACCGTTAGCGCCTTTGTTACTGCCGGGGCCGGTGTTCCGGTGGCTAAACATGGGAATAGAGCTGTTTCAAGCAAGTGCGGAAGCGCGGATGTTCTCGCCGGCCTGGGAGTTAATATTAATATTGACGAAGTGCAGATGTCGAACTGTATAAAGGATGTTGGGATGGGTTTTCTGTTTGCTCCGACTCTTCATCCTGCGATGAAACATGCAATTGGCCCCAGGAAAGAAATGGGTGTAAGAACCATATTTAATGTACTGGGGCCGTTGACGAATCCTGCGGGAGCGAGGAATCAGGTAATAGGTGTTTTTGATAAAAACCTGACAGTTAAGATTGCCGGGGTACTAAAAAACCTGGGATCCGGAAGGGCTTTTGTTGTTCATGGCCTGGACGGGATAGATGAAATAACTATTACGGGTAATACTTATATTAGCGAACTTAAGGATGGTGAGGTCAGCAATTATGAGTTTAATCCCGAAGAATTTGGTATAAAAAAGGGCTCAATTGATGATATAAAAGGCGGATATGTCGAAGAAAACGTTAAAACGGCCTTTTCAATATTAAAAGGGGAGAGATCAGCGAGACGGGATATTGTTATTTTAAATGCCGCTGCTGCTATAATATGCGGTGCTGCGGCGAGAGATTTTAAAGAAGGTATTACAGCGGCTGAAAATTCAATAGATTCCGGTGCTGCCCTGAAAAAGTTAAACAGATTGATTGAATATACAAGGATGAAACAGTGATACTTGATGATATATTAAGGGATAAGCGATTTGAAGTTAACAGCAGGAAGAAAAGGGTACCGATTGATCTTTTAAAGAAGAAATGTGAAATGGCTCCTCTTCCGCGCCCGTTTTCCGCGGCTATTAAAAAAAACGGCGGCATAGCTGTTATCTCTGAGATAAAAAAAGCTTCTCCGTCGAAGGGACAAATAGTTTCTAATTTTGATCCGGTTAACATAGCGAAAGTTTATACGGAAGCCGGGGCTGATGCGTTGTCAGTCCTTACGGATGAAAAATATTTTGAAGGTAAACTTGAATATCTTTCTATTGTAAAGGCCAATACAAAATTACCGGTTTTAAGAAAAGATTTTATAATTGAATCATATCAGATATATGAAAGTAAAGCTGCCGGGGCTGATGCTGTTCTGATTATTGCGGCAGCTTTAACGGACAAAGAAATTAAAGAAATGATAGAGCTTTCCTTTAATATGTACCTCGATGTTCTTGTGGAGGTGCATAACGAAAAAGAATTAAATGCTGTTAAAGATATACAGGGTGTAAAAATCATAGGAATTAATAACAGGGACCTTAAAACATTTGATATAGATATAGGAGTGTCCGAAAAACTGCTTTCACACATACCAAATGAAGTTGTTAAGGTATCCGAGAGTGGTCTTGTTACTCTGTCGGATGTAAAGAGAGTCCGCGATGCCGGTGCAGATGCGATTCTTGTAGGGGAGTCGCTTATGAAATCCGAAGACAAAGGAAAAATGATAAAAGAGTTTAAAATAGAAAAGATTAAAAAGCGGTGAATAGTGAATAGTATATTTTTAAAATTTATACCACAAATGGTTTAAAAGGTTTTTTGCTTTTTAACGGTTCACGATTCACGAAATAGTGCGAAGTGTAGCGTAGCCTCCCCGTAGGGGACCAGATACTAAACAGGACTGATAATGATTAGAGTAAAGATATGCGGGATTACTAATATTGAAGACGCGGATGCCGCGTGTGCTCATGGAGCGGATGCTCTTGGGTTTATTTTTGCGGAGAGCCCCCGTAGAATGAAGCCTGAAGATGCAAGAAAGATAATTAAATCACTTCCTCCGTTTGTTACTACGGTGGGGGTTTTTGTTAATGAAGACAAACGCGAAGTAGAAAGAATAGCAGATTTTTGTGACCTTGATTATCTTCAGTTTCACGGTGATGAAGATTCCGAGTACTGCGGCAGTTTCGGGAGAAAGGTTATAAAGGTTTTTAGTATTTCCGGCAAGGATGATGTAAAAAAAATCAGCGAGTATAATACCCCTGATTTTATTATGCTTGATACGTTTTCTAAAGGCAGAAGAGGAGGAACCGGTGTTCCGTTTGACTGGCACCTGGTGTCTGAATTAAAAAGAGACAAAAAACTGGTAATATTATCGGGCGGGTTAAAAGTGGGTAACCTTATCGGAGCGATAATGGCAACGAAACCTGATGCGGTTGATACCTGTAGTGGAGTTGAAAGCTCTCCCGGTAAAAAAGACCATGCCAAACTAAAGGAATTTATAGCCCTGGCGAAAAAAGCGTTAATTTTTTAAATTGAAAAAATGATTCGTGTTGCTTGTGCTATCGAGGGGAATTAATTTATGAATCCTGATAAAAGAGGAATGTTTGGGGAGTTCGGAGGTAAGTATGTGCCCGAAACTCTTATGACAGCTTTGAAAGAGCTTGAAGAGTGTTATTACAAATATAAAATCGACAGAAAATTTAAAGAAGAACTGAATCATTACCTGAAAGAATATGCTGGAAGGCCAACACCTCTTTATTTTGCTGAAAGACTGTCAAAAGAGCTCGGACACAGGATTTACCTGAAAAGAGAGGACTTGCTTCATACCGGTGCGCATAAAATAAATAACGCTATCGGGCAGATACTGCTTGCTGTCAGAATGGGCAAAAAAAGAGTAATTGCCGAGACGGGTGCCGGGCAGCATGGAGTTGCAGTTGCTGCCGTGTGCGCGATGTTTGGAGTTCAGTGTGACATATACATGGGTGAGGAAGATATTTACAGGCAGAATCTTAATGTTTTCAGGATGGAGCTTCTGGGCGCGAATGTAATAAAGGTGAAATCCGGTAGTAGAACATTGAAAGATGCTATGAATGAAGCGATAAGGGATTGGGTTACTAATGTTAGAAATACGCATTATATCCTGGGTTCTGTCGGAGGCCCCCATCCTTATCCAATGATTGTGAGGGATTTTCAAAGGGTTATAGGCAAAGAAGCGAAAAAGCAAATACTCAAGATGGAAAAAAGACTGCCTGATTACATGGTGGCATGTGTAGGAGGGGGAAGTAATTCAATTGGGCTTTTCTATGAGTTTTTAAAATATCCGCGCGTAAAATTCATCGGGGTCGAAGCGGGTGGCCTTGGCTTGAAAACAGGCAAACATGCCGCGCGTTTCAAAGGAGGAAGTGTTGGTGTCCTTCATGGAGCGAAAACATATATTCTCCAGACCGAGGATGGGCAAATACGTTTAACCCATTCTATTTCAGCGGGTCTTGATTATGCCGGGGTGGGGCCTGAACACAGCTATTTTTATGAGGAGGGGAGAATTAAATATGACAATGTCACAGACGGGGAAGCTGTTAACGCTTTTGTAAAGCTTAGCGAGACCGAAGGCCTCATTCCTGCTCTTGAAAGTTCACATGCAATTGCGTATGTGATTAAAAACAGAAAGAAACTTGGTAAAAATAAGCTCATAGTTATAAATCTTTCCGGCAGGGGGGATAAGGATGTTCAGGTTGTCAGCGAATATTTAAAGAAAAACAAGAAGAAGAGAAAATGAACAGGATAGATAAAAAATTTCAAGAACTTAAAGCAGCGCGCAGAAAAGCTTTTATACTGTATTTAACGGCCGGGGACCCCGATTTTAAAAGAAGTGTAAATATCATTTCCCATATGGAAAACAAAGGCGTTGATATCCTGGAACTCGGGGTACCGTTTTCTGATCCGTTAGCTGATGGCCCGACTATTCAAAAAGCTTCTTCCCGTTCCCTGAAACAAAATGCTTTGATGAAAAGCGTTTTTAATATGGTTGAGATATTAAGGAAACGCAAAAATTTTAAATTACCCATTGTTCTTTTTACTTACTATAACCCTGTTATGAATTTCGGTCTTAAGAAATTTATTTTAAGGTGTTCCCAGCTTGGTGTAGATGGGATATTGATACTCGATTTGCCGCCTGAAGAAGCGGGAGAATATAAAAACCTTGCCGCTAAGAAGGATATAAAAACTGTTTTTCTGGTTAGTCCCACCAGCCCTGCCGGTAGAATTAAAAAGATAGCAGAAGCTTCTACAGGGTTTATTTACTGTGTATCAAGAACAGGTGTGACCGGTGCAAGAAAGAAATTAAATACGGAAACACCGAAGCTGGTAAAACAGATAAAGCGGTATTCTACCCTGCCTGTTGCTGTTGGCTTCGGCATTTCTACGCCTCGGCAGATTAGGGAAGTGGCGGCATATGCTGATGCGGCCGTGGTAGGCAGCGCTGCGGTTAAAAAAATAGAAGAAAACCTTCGTAAGAGAAATTTAGAGGAAAAGGTTGTCCGCTTTGTTTCTAAATTAGCCGCGGGATTAAAAAATAAATGATGAAAAAGAAATTATTTGTTGTTCTAATGGCAGGCGGTAAGGGTGAGAGATTCTGGCCGAGAAGCAGGGAACAAACCCCCAAGCAATTTTTATCGGTTTCCGGCAGATTAACCCTTGTTCAGGCTACCGTAAGTAGAATTAAAAAAATTGTTTCATCCGAAAATATTCTTGTAATAGTCGGAAAGAAACAGAAGAAAGCGGCGCTTGCCCAGCTTAAAGATATTCCAGGGGGAAATATTATCGCTGAACCGGTTGGGAGGAATACAGCTCCCTGCGCGGCCCTTGCGGCTGCTATTGTATACAGGAGGCAAAAAGACGCAATAATTGTTATGCTTCCTGCCGACAGCCATATTGAAAATGAAAAGCTTTACCTTAAGACTATTTCTAAAGCAGCGGAGTTTGCTTATTCAGAGAAGAAACTTTTAACCATAGGTATAAGCCCCACATACCCGAGCACGGGATACGGATATATACTTCCCGGCAAACTTCTTACCGGCAAAACCGGAATAAAGATTTTCGAAACCAAAAGATTTATTGAAAAGCCCGATTTAAAAACAGCAAGGAAGTATGTCAGGAAGGGAATGAAATGGAATAGCGGGATGTTTGTGTGGCGTGCCGATGTTTTCCTTGAAGAATTTAAGAAACATGCTCCCCAGTATAATAAGGCGGTTAACTCCTTTTTGAAATTCAAAGGCTCTATAGAAAAGGTTCTTTCCAGGGTTTATCCCGGACTTGTTAAAGATTCTATAGATTATGTTCTCATGGAGAAATCGAAAAATATTGCTGTTGTAGAAGGCAATTTTACATGGGATGATCTGGGGGGCTGGAGAAGCATATTGAGATTTATGAAATGCGACAAAAACGCAAACTATGTAAAAGGGGATGTGTTTTTGAATAGCTGTTCGGGTTGTCTGGCCATATCTGACTGCGGAGCCCTTGGCCTGTCCGATATGAAGGATATTATCGCGGTAAAGACAAGTGATGCGGTGATGATTTGTCCGATAGACAAATCTGAAAACGTTAAAAAAGTGGTTCAGCTTATTGGCAAAAAAGGAAAGAAGCACTACCTGTGATAAAATACCTCGGGTTAGATTTAGGCAAAAGAAGAATAGGTTTAGCAATTAGCGATGATTTGAATATTACAGCTCAAGTCCTTGATTTTATAGATTTTAAGGATTTAACTTCATTTGTTAATGATATAATTCAACTTGTTGCGGAAAAAGGAGTTACGAGGTTTATTATTGGCAATCCGCGCAATATGAAAGGGACTGAAAGCTCCGGGTCACTCAGGGCAAAAGAAATTGCTGAAAGGTTAAAGGATGAAACCGGTATTGATGCTGTATTGTGGGATGAAAGGTTAACTACGGTTTCTGCCGAAAAGATTTTAATATCAGCAAACGTGAGAAGAAAAAAAAGGAAGCAAAAGATAGATAGCCTGGCAGCACAGGTAATGTTGCAAAGTTATCTTGATTACGTGAAAAACCTTGAAGAAACTTGACAACCCGGTAAATTTGTTAATCCCTCTCTTAATTTTTTGTAAGGGTTAAGATATTTTTGCTTATCTATGTATCAGAAAAATAAAATTGAACTTTTAGCCCCGGCAGGTAACAGGGAAAAACTTAAATTTGCTTTTCTCTACGGAGCGGATGCTGTTTATATCGGGTTTAAGGATTTAAGTCTTCGGTCCTATGCGGAGAAGTTTAGCATTTCAGATATTAAAAAATCTGTGGACGAAGCAAATAAATCTGAGAGGAAAATTTATATTGCTCTAAATGCTTATGTTGAAGAAAATAGTTTTAAAAAAGCAGAACGGGCCATTGATAAAATTAATGAAATAAAACCCCATGCGGTTATTGTTTCGGACCCGGGTGTTATTAACTTGGTTTTAAAAAGACTTGATAAAGGAATAAGTATTCACCTTAGCACTCAGGCAAATACTTTAAATTCCGAAGCAGTGTCTTTCTGGAAAAAGCAGGGAATAAAAAGAATTATATTAGGGCGTGAACTGTCATTATCGGAAATTAAAAAGATTTATTCCAAAGTTCGGGACATAGAGTTTGAGATATTTTGTCATGGCGCTATGTGTGTGTCCTATTCGGGGAGGTGTTTGTTGAGTTCTTTTATGACAGGAAGAAAAGCCAATAAAGGAAAGTGTGCCCATCCATGCAGGTGGAAATATAGACTGATAGAAGAAGAAAGGCCCCGTGAACATTTTGCCGTTGATGAAACGGATGAGGGAACCTTTATCTTTAACTCTAAAGATCTGTGCATGGTAGATTATGTTAAAAAAATCCGTCTTGCGGGAATAAGCGCAATAAAAGTTGAGGGTAGAATGAAAAGCCTTTATTATATTGCTTGTGTAACAAGGGCATACAGAAAAGCGATAGATAACTGCTATGGGAAGGAAAACTTTCCTTTCAGGAAAATAAGGGAAGAGCTTGAAAAGGTAAGCCACAGAAAATATACAACAGGTTTCTATATAAACGGGAAAAATGATTATGATATGCAGGAGTATTCCAGTTCCGCGTATCACAGAAAGTATGATTTTTTAGGTATTGTTATAAAAGTAAAAAAAGATTGTGCTGTAGTAAACGTAAGGAACAAAATCCGGAAAAATGAAAAGATAGAGATTATTGGGCCTGATATGAAGAAGGATAGAGTTACAAGGGTAGGAGAAATGAGAGATGAAAAAGGCGTTGACATTTGCGATGCCAATCCCGGAACGAATATATGTGTTAAATTTCCGGTGAATATATTTCTCGGTGATATTATAAGGAAGGAACTATAATGGAAAAGACAAAAACAGATACGCTTTCGAATGGTATCAGAATAGCTACAAAAAATATGCCGCACATGCATTCTGTTGCTATGGGCGTATGGATTGCTACAGGCGGGAGATATGAAACACGGGGAAATACGGGTATATCGCATTTCATTGAACACTTGCTTTTTAAAGGCACAAAAAAAAGGAGTTGTAAAAAAATATCCGAAAGCATAGAAGGAGTAGGAGGATTGCTGAACGCGTATACATCGGAAGAATATACGTTTTATATGGCGAAAGTTGCCTCCAGGTATTTTTCATTAGCCTTGGATATACTCTTTGACATATATAAGAACTCGACTTTTGACCCCAGGGAGATCGAGCGTGAACGCGGAGTGATAAAAGAAGAAATAAATATGTATCATGATATGCCTGATCACCATATCCTCGATCTGATTAAAGGATTACTATGGGGAAGTCATCCGCTTGGAAGGTCTCTAATAGGAACGATTCAAACGGTTTCAGGGATCCGCAAAAAAGATTTTTCAGATTACATGATAACCAATTATGTTGCTTCAAATACCGTTATATCGGTAGCAGGTAATATTGATCATGGCATTGTTGTCAGGGAAGTAAGGAAATGGGCAGGTAATATTGGAGGCGGCCCTTCCCCGATTTTTGAGGGCTACAAAAAAGAGACAAGTGAGAAAAAATATGCTATCAGAGATAAGAAAACCGAACAGGCGCATCTAGCCATAGGCTTTAAAGGTGTTGAGAGGTCTCACAAAGACAGGTATGCATTTAATATCTTAAGTGTTTTATTGGGTGGGAATATGAGTTCCAGGTTGTTTCAGTCAATAAGGGAAAGACATGGATTGTCTTATAACATAGGCTCTTCGGTTGAGTATTTTAAGGATACCGGAGCATTTGTGGTTTCGGCGGGAGTTGATTGTGCAAGGCTTTCAAAAGCTATAAAACTTATTTTAAGGGAGTTGGATAGAGTGCGGCAAAAAAAAGTCTCTAAGGGTGAGTTGGAAAGAGCGAAAGAGTTTTATATTGGTCAGTTTATGCTGGCAATGGAACGAACGACATCTCAAATGTATCGTATAGGAGAAGGCTTGGTGCTTCTTGACAGAATTATTTCTCAGCAGGAGGTTGTAAATGAAGTAGAATCGGTAACCTTGGAGGACATTCAGAGAATTGCGCAGAGATATTTTATTGAGAAAGAGATGAAACTTGCGGTTATTGGCCCTGAGAAAGACGAAAACAAAATTAAAAAATTAATGAAGTTTTAGAAAAAACGATAAGGACTATCCCTCCAGTTTTGTCCCGGCAGATTTGCGGCGCAAATCTTTCCGCGGGGACAGGCAGAAAAACAAAACGGGGGGATTTCGGGAGGTAAAAGTGGTAAAAATAGCTCCTTCAATACTTTCAGCTGATTTTGGAAGAATGGCTGAAGATGTAAAAAAAATTGAAAAAGGTAAGGCGGATTGGCTTCATATTGATGTTATGGATGGGCACTTTGTGCCTAACATAACGTTTGGCCCCAGGATGGTAAAGGCTATAAGAAAATCAACAAAGCTTTTTCTGGATGTCCACCTTATGATATCTAACCCGCTAAAGTATGCGGAAGTTTTTACCGAAGCAGGTGCGGATCTTATAACGTTTCATATAGAAGCGGAAAGAAATCCCGAAGCTGTTATAAGAGAAATCAGGAGACTTGGTGTTAAGTGCGGTGTTTCGATAAATCCTGCGACGCCGCTTTTCGAAATTGAAAGTATAATTGACAAGGTTGACCTTATTCTTTTTATGTCGGTTAATCCCGGCTTCAGCGGCCAGAAATTTATGCCAGCAGTGCTGGATAAGGTTAAAGCCGCAAAAAAGATTATTGATTCCAGGAATCTTAATGTTGATTTTGAAATTGACGGGGGTATAAATTTGAGTAATGCGGTTGAAGCGGTTGGATCCGGTATAAATATTCTTGTCGCGGGAAGTTCTATTTTTGGAGAAAGCAATGTATGTGAAGCTATCCGTAAATTCAGGGAAACAGTGAGTTTAATATGACGAGTCAAAACATTAGAAATTTTTCTGTTATAGCCCATATAGATCATGGGAAATCCACGCTTGCGGACAGAATCTTAGAGCTTACGCATACTGTCAGTAAACGTGATATCAAAGAACAGACTCTTGATGATATGGATCTTGAGAGGGAGAGAGGCATTACCATAAAAGCTCATCCCGTGAGGATTGATTATAAGGCTCTGGATGGTAAAACTTATATGCTTAATCTGATTGATACCCCCGGCCATGTTGATTTCACTCACGAGGTTTCAAGAAGCCTTGCTTCATGTGAGGGGGCGCTTCTTTTAATTGACGCGTCTCAGGGAGTTGAAGCTCAGTCGGTTGCAAATGTTCATCTTGCCTCTGAATACAATCTTGAGATCATACCGGTCATCAACAAAATTGATTTACCCAATGCTGATGTAGAAAGCGTAAAGCGTCAGATAGAAGATGTGCTGCAAATACCTGCAGGGGACGCAATATTAACAAGTGCAAAGACCGGGGAAGGGGTAGAAAAAGTTCTTGAGAAAATTGTGTCAGATATTCCACCGCCGCCTGAACCTAAAGAAAATAAGCTTAAAGCTCTGATTTTTGACTCAGTGTACAATACTTACAGGGGAGTTGTTTTGTATGTAAGAGTTTTTGAAGGGGGCATAAAAAAGGGAATGAAAGTTCTCATGATGGGCAAAGGGAAAGAATTAGAAGTGACGGAAGTTGGTATCTTTAGGCCCAAAGCGACATCAGTAGATAAACTGGAGTCCGGAGAGGTTGGGTATATCATTTCCAATATAAAGACTGCTTCGGAGGTTGTAATCGGCGATACGATAACTGATGCAAGAAGTCCTGTTTCCGAGCCGGTAGCGGGCTTTAAGCAGATTCATCCCATGGTTTTTAGCGGTGTTTATCCATCAAATAGCGCGGAGTACGAGATCCTGAAGGATGTTCTTGATAAATTTGCGCTGAACGATGCGTCACTCAGTTACGAACCTGAAAATTCTGTTGCACTGGGATTTGGTTTTAGGTGCGGGTTCCTTGGCCTTCTCCATATGGAAATAGTTCAGGAAAGGATTGAAAGAGAATTTGGCCTTGATATTGTAATGACTCATCCAAGTGTTGTATACAAGGTGAATCTTAAAGGCGGACAGAGTAGTATATTGATAGATAATCCGCTAAAACTGCCTGAGCAGGATAACATAGAGAGCATTGAAGAACCGTATGTAAAGGTATATGTTATTTGTCCTGCAAGTTCGATTGGTTCTATTATGCAAATCTGCAGGGATAGAAGGGGCGAACTTTTACAAACCGAAACGCTTGATTCCAAAAGAGTTATGATGACATTTAACATCCCCATGAATGAGATAATTATTGATTTTCACGATAAAATTAAATCCGCGACAAAGGGATACGGCTCAATGGATTATGAGTTTGAAAAATATAAAATCTCTGATATTGGAAAACTTGAGATTCTTATTAACGGGGATCCTGTAGATGCTTTTTCTACACTTGTTCATCGTTCTAAGGCGGAGACAAAAGGCCGGCAGGTTATTGAAAAATTAAAAGAGTTAATGCCCAGACACCTTTTCCAGATAGCTCTTCAAGCGACAGTGGGAAATCGGGTTATTGCCCGGACAACAATTAAAGCTATGAGAAAAGATGTTACCGCGAAATGTTATGGCGGGGATATAACAAGGAAAAGGAAGTTGCTGGAAAAGCAAAAAGAAGGAAAGAAAAGGATGAAACAGGTGGGGAAAATCAGTATTCCCCAGAAAGCGTTTACTGCAATATTAAAGACAGACTAATTTTTTTATAAAATAATGTGTTGTAAGAAAGTGAGGATATTTTGAAAGAGATAACAACCCGGAAGAAGATTAGAGAATTAAAAAAATTATATAAAGAAATGAAAGATCTCATCAGAAGGGGAAGGAAGGCTTTAGGGGTAGAAGGATATAAAGAAGCAAATCAGCTTTTAAAAAATGTTAAAGAATCTATTAAAACCGGTAAAAATACGGATGTTCTTTATAAAAAGCTTATGAGCCTTAAAAAGGAAAAACTTAACAGGTACGTCAAGGGTCCCGTGAGAGATTTTATCGAGTCATTAATATGGGCAGGTATTTTGGCGCTCATAGTCAGGGGCATTTTTCTCCAACCGTTCAAGATCCCGACGGGCTCAATGGAGCCCACCTTACATGGTGATTACCGGAATGGAGACAGGATATTCGCAAACAGGATAATTTACGGCTTTAGGATCCCCTACATTGTTATTAATACCGCAAGAAAAGGGAAACCATACGAAGTTAAACACACACCCGTTATTTTGCCTATTAAAGAACCGGCAAGATGGGATATAATGATCTTTCAGACGCGTAACATACCAATGCTTGAGCACCAGTATAAAGATTTTATTAAAAGGGTTGTTGGCCTTCCCGGAGAAACGGTGGAAATTCGGGATGGAGATATATATATAAACGGGAAGTATATTAAAAAACCTGATTATTTGAAAGGAATGGATGGCAAGGAAATAAAATATGAAAACACTGTTTTTGCCGGTTCTGCCAGAGGCGGGGAATACGGACAGAAGGGCAAACCTGTGAACATTCCCGAAGGGATGTATTTTGTACTGGGTGATAATACCGGTGTGAGCAAAGACAGCAGATTTTGGGGTTTTGTACCAAGGGAAAATATTTTAGGCCGAGCGTTTTTTATATGGTTTCCGATATCCAGCAGATGGGGTTATCTTAGATGAAAGAGAAAATACTTATAGTCGATGACGAGCTTGATATAGTACACCTTTTGAGGGTTCTTCTGGAAACAGAAGGTTACGAGGTTAACGTGGCTGAAAATGGTGAAGAAGCGATGAATCAGTATCATAATAACCCGCCGGATGTCGTATTGCTTGATATTATGATGCCTGAGATTGATGGATTTGAAGTCTGCAGGCAAATTAGGAAACACTCGTCCAGCGATAATTATGTACCCATAATTTTCCTTACGGCGAAGGGAGACCAGGAATCCAAGCTTAAAGGCTTTGAAGAGGGGGGAGACGATTTTCTTGTTAAGCCGGTATCTTCTCAGGAAGTTATTGCCAGGGTTAAGTCAATGCTGAGGCTAAAACAATTACATGATCAATTAAGAGAGAAAAATGCTGAGCTTGCAGAAATGGCAATTCGTGATGGCCTTACCGGGTTATATAATCTGAGATACTTTAACAAATATTTAAATGAAGAGTTGGAACGTTCCAAAAGGTATAGCCGCTCTTTAAGCTGTATTGGGATAGATGTAGATCTTTTTAAGAGGGTTAATGATTTATATGGCCATCCGGCGGGGGATTGTGTTCTAATCGGAATAGCGAAGCATATGCTTGACAGGAAGAGGTGTAATGATGTGATTTTCAGGCCCTCCGGCGATGAATATATTATCCTTGCCCCGGAAACTACCGCGGAAGAAGCTTATGTATATGTGGAGCGGCTTAGAAAAGAGTTGGCAGAAAAAGAATTTATTTATGATGGGAAAAAGGTACAGGTGACAATTAGCCTGGGAATCTCATCTTATCCTGAGCAGAGCATAATGGACGGAGAAGATTTAAGGAAAAAGTCAGATAAAGCGTTGTATTATTCAAAGATTAACGGAAGAAACAGAACATCAATTTATAGAGAAGACCTCATTGGATAATAATTGTTATTAAAGAGGAGGTTGATATGGCAGAGAATCTTTTACTGGATATAATTAGCCTGTGTTTATCAATAGACCGAAAATCCTATAAAATTTATGAAAAATTATCAAAGGTTGAAAAAGATAACAATCTAAGAGATTTTTGGAAGGAGATGTCATTAGGAGAGAAATTTCCTGTTGAATACTGGAGGGAAATGTTGTACTTCGCGGAAAAAGGCATGATTCCTCAGGTTTTTGATGATCCGGTTAAGGTCAAAGATGAGCTTGAAACAATAGATGCCGAAAGCAATCTTTTATTAAAAGAATGTGAAAATATGGTTGGCCATACGAATAGTTTCCTTTTAGCATACAGCTTAGAGTTTTATTTACTGCATCCCGCGTTTGTATTGTTATTTCACTTTATGAGAACATTGCCGGAGGAAAGCAAGCCTAAAGACGACTATGAAAATCACATCCAAAAGGTTATTGATGCTTTAAAGAAATACGGTATGGTAACTTCGGAATTGGAGCTTCTTGGAAAAACCATCAAAAGATTATGGCATGACAGCAAGTTGTTAACAATGCAAACTACTATTGATACTCTGACCAATGTCCTCAATAGAAGGGGGCTTTTCAATGCTATTAACCTTTTATCAACCCTGGCAAAAAGGCACAGGTATAATATTGGGATTATGATGATGGATATTGATCACTTTAAAGAGATCAACGATACCTACGGCCATCAAAAAGGTGATAAAGTTCTGCAGCAGGTTGCCGGCCTTATTAAAAGAAATATAAGGAGTTCCGATGTAATTGGAAGATATGGCGGGGAAGAATTTTTAATTTTTCTTGCCCCTGTTGACGTAGGTTTTTTAAAGAAAATAGCTGAAAAGATATGTAAGCTGGTAGAGACAGGAACCAAGGGAGATTTACCGGTGACGATTAGTATTGGCGTTGCAAAAGGAGTGATTGAGACAGATGTTAAAAAAGAGTTAGATACGTTAATAAAAAAGTCCGATGAGGCATTATATAAAGCGAAAAGCACTGGTAGAAATAGAGTTATTATCTGTGATTAATCGTATAAAATATTATTTTAAAATTCTGCCTTAAATGATAACATGGCGGTATAGAAGGGGGGCGGTATGGAAGACCGGCTAAACGAGAAAAAACGGCGCGAGGGCAAAGATAGGCGTAGCAAAGGTGAGCAGCGGCGCGCCGAGCAGGATAGACGCAGCGATAAGGATAGGCGCGAAGCACCACAGTTACATTAAGAAAATCCATTTTGCGCTGTCAATGTAAATTATAAGCAAGGGATTATAAGATGTTTGCAAAAACGTCATATAATCTCTTTTTTATTATATGGGATGAAAAAGCTTATAGGGATGTTTAAGTATGTTTATTAAAAAATGACCCTTTTCGTTAGAGGTTTTTGGGTTCAGGTTATTCTATTTTTGCAACGTCCGAGTTTCAGTTAGAGGTTTATGGGATGTTCGTAAGAACGTCTTATAAACCTGTGATATTATCGGATGTTGTAAAAATAGATGAGTATGAGCCTTATAAGGCCAACCTTAGGATGTAATTCTTTAATTGGAGAGGTTTTTGGGTGTCGGTTATTCTACAATTCAGATTCGTCAGAGGTTTATGGGATGTTCGCAAGAACGTCTTATAAACCTCTGATATTATCGGATGTTGTAAAAATAGATGAAGGGTAGTCATACCTTGTAGGATGTATTTTCAATTGGAGAACTTTTTTGGTGTAGGTTATTCTATTTTTACAACGTCCGATAATATATATTATGTAAACTTAGGCTTATTTAAAAACCCCTGGAAAAACATACATAACATATTGTGACATCGACAGTTAAGAAGTTGTGGATATCTTGTGTGGAAAAACTGTTGATAAGTGTTGTTGATAAAAAAATACCAACCAATGAAATTTATGGTCGAAGTTCTCTCTTTGTGTGGCTTAGAGCGTCAAATATGGAAGGTTTTAGCCCTTATATACGGCGTTTTAAGATACCGGGAGTTCAGAATTACACTGCGCGAAATATTAGTCGTTTAGAATTTTGTCCGGGCTTATGTAGGACATAGCCTTGTATTTTTTATCTTTTTTGGATCTTAGCATGTTCCAGGTGGATTTCCCACCGAAACAGAGTCCCACGGATTCAATATCCATTGGGTTAACCGAACCATAGAACATTATAAGCCTTCTGTCGGTTTTTCCGGGAAGAACGGTTACGGCTGAAAATTTTGATTCATATTCCTCTCCGAAAAGCCATTTGGCAGTAGCCCTTGCGTCGTAGGTTACATGCGCGCCGCCTGAGAAGGTTCGAATGTTGACTCCCCCGTATTGTGTGTCGAAGATGACCTTTTTTCTGCCACCTATATTATTGATGAAAATCATTCCTATTGTTATCTCAGATTTTGTTAATTTGGCCCATTTATTTTCAATGTCTTTTATGTCTTCATGTTTGAAAAAGGAGACGATTATCTCTGCCCCTTTGTATTCATAAATCCAGCATGACACAGCTTTAATTTTCTCACTGTCTACTATTTCGGAACTGTATGCCGGATTAAAAAAACAGGAGGCGGCAAAGATTAAAAAAAGAGAGATTAGAGTTTTTCTCATCGCTTGAACCTACCCGTATCTTTATGAAGTTCGATAAAATATCGTAATGACCTGTCATATGTTTTTTCTGCGTCATTCGGAAAAAAACACGCAGGAAGTTGATCTATAGACATATGGTATTGAATACATTCACAGCAAACACCTTTTCTTGAACAAGGTTCATAGGTGCAGTTGCAATTTTGCATGTTTTTTGATTTGTTTACGCATTCCATTTTCGCAAAGCCTCCTTTAACGCGGCCTATTTTTCGTGTAGTATAGCATCAGCGTGTTTATCAATTTGAGGGGCGATGTCTTCCATCTTTTCTTTGCCATTGAAAACCAGGTCGAGTTTTTTTGTTATTACGTTGTCCAGTATTTCTCTCCATTTGGGAGTAAAAGGCTCATAAACAGCGTATTTTACAGCGTCATTCAGCATTTTCTTGTTCTTTGGTTTTTTAGGGCTTAAGGCCCAGTCTTTCCCTTCGGCAATTGTTCTATTCGCCGGTTGGGCAAGGCCGTTTTCAGCCAGTCTTCCCTGCCCATAAGACCCGCTGAGCGCTTTCAGGACCTCCCAGGCTTCTTCAGGATGCTTGGTTTTGTTGTATATGCAGTAGCCTGAACCTCCGGTTCCGAATGCCCGGATTCCTGAAGGGCCTTTTGGAAACATTGCGACGTCCCAGTCAAAAGTTTTTATTTTTCTGAATTGAGGCGTTTCCCAGATACCGGAGTTGTACATTGCCAGTTTACCGGAGACGAATAATTCATTTAATGCCATCCCGACATTGGCCAGTGTGGTTGCGTCGGGCATAACCTCGTGTTTGTTCATTAAGTCCGCGTAAAACTGAAGGCCGTCTATAGATTCCCTTTTGCCGAGGGTAAATTTTGTAGGATTTTCTACATTGTCAACAATACTACCCCCAAAAGCGTGTATGAAATTCATCCAGCACCATGAGTAAAATCCGTATTGCGTAAGCCGATGGCCTTTTCTTACGGTGAGTTTTTTCGCGATCTCAAGCATTTCGTCAAGCGTCCAGTCATCGGAAGGATAAGGTACATCTGCCATATCAAAGAGGTCTTTGTTATAAAACACGCAGGCAAACGGAGCTGTGTCCCTTGGGATACAGTATAATTGTCCGTCTATTGTAAAACGGTTAACGACCTCCGGAAAAAAGTTCTCTATTGAAATTTCAGGGTCGCGTTCAACAAAAGGCGTAAGATTGAGGAAAGCGCCTTTTGTCATGAACGATGTAAATATATTAACCTCGGCAAACATTATGTCCGGAGCCGAACCGGCTACTATACGAGTAAGTATTTTTGACTCATAGCCGCCGCCGGCTACGTGGCTTAAAACAACCTTGATATTCGGGTGGTCTTTTTCCCAGTTCCTGATTGTGGCGGTAATAATGTCTATTTCTTCGGGTGAACCCCAGTAGGCCACCTCAATTTTTATTGCATCGTCCTGTTTTCCGACCTTAGCGCATCCGCCAAGAAATGAAATAATTACAGCGGTTAGAACAATAATAGATAATAGTCTGTTCATGCTGTTTATCCTCCCCTTTTCCTTGATTTTCTCAATAACGACTAGCAAAATATTCTGAATTATATATTGCCGCATGTCAACCATTTTGTGGATGACCTAAAATTAATCCTTGATTTTACGCGGTTCTTTTAATAGTATCCCGTTGATATAGAAAAAAATGATTTATCAGACAAAGAGGAGAAACTTATGAAAGCGGTGATTTTAGCGGCAGGGCAAGGGAAAAGAATGAAAGAACTTACAAAGGACTGCCCAAAGCCCATGCTCAAGGCCCATGGGTCCCCCGTTCTGGAATACATAGTTCTTTCCTTAAAGCATATGGGTATTAAGAAGATTATGCTGATTACCGGATATCAGGCTGAAGTAATTGAAGGTTACTTCGGGAACGGGTCAAAATTCGGACTGGATATATTATATAAGCGCCAGTTGATTCAGGATGGAACAGGCAAGGCTCCGGAACTTGCAAGAGATTTTATCGGGGATGACCCATTTCTTCTTTCCTATGGGGATGTCTTGACCATACATGATAACTATCCCGCGATTTCTCACTATTTTACAAAGACCAATTGCGATGCTCTTGTATCCTTTAAAAATGTTCCTGACGCATCCAGCGGCGGAGCTATAACCCTGGACAGAAATAACCGTATTACCGATCTTGTAGAAAAACCTGACCCCGATAAAATTGTTTCCCACAAAGAGAATGCCGGTATATATATATTTAAACCGGCCATCTTTGATTATACAGCCAGGCTTAAAAAATCTATCCGTGGTGAGTACGAACTTACTGATGCCATACTCATGATGATTAGAGATAAGATGGACGTCAGAGGTTTTGACCTCAAGGGTTACTGGGGCGATATAGGAGTTCCTGAAGCCTTGCGTGAACTTCACAGCCTTATTAGAGAAAAGGGCAAACTATAAATCAACCCTTTATTTCCTACGCTTATATGTTTCAACTTTCTTCTTGAGAGGGTACTTTTTTAAAAGTTTATCCCGCAAGTTTCTTACTGCCTGTAGTGACGCGAATATTATCCCCCCCGGCGTGATTCCGGTGGTAGTATCAGTTTGCTGGGAATCGTAAATTATTTTTTGTGCGGAAATATCCACCATTTGAATCCTCGCGCTGGTTTCTACTGAACCAAAAGCGAGATTAACACTTTCTTTGAATTTTGCAAGCCTGGTGTAAATGATAGCGTCCGCTCCAAGTACAGTGCCGATCTTTCTTGGAGAAGACGCGTGTATATCAGAGATACCGGCTTCTTTTAATTTTTTGTCGGTAATTTCTTCGTTCAGTACGGTGTAATACCGGAAAGATTTGAATCCTTCAATTAAAGCTTTCCTGACCCACTTCCCTGCTGCCTTTTTATTTGTTGTATTATCTATGGGAAGGACAGCGACAGTGTGTATTTTTACATTAAGGGCATTAAAATCCCCCGATGTGGTTGTGATATTTTTGCTTGGAGGAGAAGACAAGAAAGCACACAGGAATAATGAAGCGGTAAACAATGCACACATAAGTGCGAGTTTTTTCACTTTAAATCTCCTTAAACTTTTCGATTTTATCGGTTTCCCCAATTACAACGAGCATATTTCCTTCTTTAAGCACGTGGTTTGGTTCCGGGGTTATATTAATTGAAATTTTCCCTTTTGAATTTTTATTCTGTTTGCTTTTCACCGCGATAACATTAATGTTGTAGTTCTGTCTCAACTGGCTTTCTTTGAGAGTTTTGCCGTTAAGAGAAGCAGATATTTCGACTTCGGCAATATTAAATCCGGGAGATATTTCTATCTGCTCGAAAATATCCGGTGAAACAAGGCTGTTAGCAAGCCGGATTCCCATATCTCTTTCCGGGAAAATAACCCTGTCCGCCCCTACCTTCTGCAGGACCTTTCCGTGAGAAAGGCTCCTTGCCTTGGAAATAACAGTGTTGACTCCAAGTTCTTTTAAAATCATCGTGACAAGGATACTTGATTCTAACTTTTCTGCTATAGAAACTATAGCCACATCAATGTTTTCAATTCCGACAGCCTTAAGAGCTTTTTCATCAGTAGCATCCATTGTAACAGCATGGGTTGCTATTTCATTCATCTCCTGAACCCTGTCAGGATCGGAGTCTATCGCCAGCACTTCGTATCCTTTCTGGCTCAGCGCCTGTGAAACGCTTGCCCCAAACCTGCCGGCTCCTATTACAGCAAACTGCATTATATCCTCCTTTCTATCCTACCATTACCGTTTCTTCAGGGTATTTTATTGAAGGATAATCCTCCGTTTTCCCAACTATCAGCGCAATTGTCAACGGGCTTATCCTTCCAACAAGCATTATTATTATAACAAGAAATTTTCCTATAGTCGAAAGATAAGGTGTTATTCCTGTGGAAAGGCCGACAGTTCCGAACGCGGATATAACCTCAAATAAAATCTTGGCAAGGTAGCCGTTGGCCACCATTGTCCTTACTTCAGAAACCTGCTCCGTAATTAAAAGAAAGGTTGCCGCGATAAGGATAATATATGTGGATATTATGACAATGGAAATGGCTTCCTGGACAATTCTGTGAGGCACAGTCCTTTTGTAAATAGTAACATGCGGATTTCCCTTGATCATTGAATATGTAGTGGCAACCAGTATGGCCAGAGTGCATGTTTTAATCCCTCCTCCCGTGGAACCAGGCGATGCCCCTACAAACATGAGGAACATAATAAAGAAAAGAGTAGCGGTTTTCATTGAATTCGTATTGATTATATTAAATCCCGCGGTTCTGGGTGTGGTGGCGCAGAAGATGGAAGATTGTATTTTCTGGTAAATACTGAGGTCCTTCAGGGTATTATCCCATTCTATTGATCCGATTATTACTGCTCCGAAGACAAGCAGTATCAATGTTGAAGTAAGTACAATTTTTGAATGAAGGCTTAATCTTCCTTTTATTGTTTTATCGGTTTTCCAGAACCGCATTTTCTGGATATTAAACACTACCAAAAACCCCAAGCCTCCGAGGATTATCAAAGCTGCCATAATAGAAATAACCGCAGGATCCGAGGAAAAAGCCTCGAGGTTATTGGTAAAAAGAGTAAATCCCGCGTTGCAGAAAGCGGAAACCGCGTGGAACACAGAATAGTAGATAAGTTTTATTTCCGAGCCGTATGGAAGAACCGGATTGTCAGAAACCTTGAATCTTATATATAAGAAAGCAGCCCCTAAAAGCTCGGTTATAAAAGTGAATAGCAGGACTGATTTTATCAGGCTGGTTACCCCCCCCCTTTTTGTTTTATCAAGGCTGTCCCTTATTATAAGCTGATCCCTCATTGATAATTTTTTGCCGATAATTAGCAGGAAGAAAGTGGACATTGTCATTATGCCGAGGCCGCCTATCTGTATGAGCGCCAGGATTACAATCTGTCCGAAGATACTTAAATCAACTCCAATGTTTTTTACAACGAGACCGGTGACACAGGTGGCGGACGTGGACAGGAAAACAGCATCAACAAATTGCAGTCTTTCCTCCCCCGCTACTGAAGCAGGAAGGGAAAGTAAAAAAGCACCCAGTATTATTATTGCCAGATAGGAAAAAAATATCAGCTTGGGCGGATTAATCTTTTTTGTTTTCTTTTTTAGAATTTCGTTCATTTGTGAAATTATAAAGGTTGCAACCGGCTATTTCCACTCTTTTTTGCCGCCAAAATTTCCATGGGAAATTTTGGCGAACGGCGGGGTAATCCCAAAATTTGGGACAATATCGAAACTTAATAAAAAAGGCCCCCTGAACTTCAGGGAGCCTTTTTGGTTTTTTTATTTTGCTGCTGGTGGCAGATTACATCATGCCGCCCATACCTCCCATGCCGCCGCCCATACCTCCCATGCCGCCTCCGGGCATTGGGGGCATCGGGCCTTCTTTTTCAGGTATGTCGGTAATTACCGATTCTGTTGTTATCATCAGAGATGCGATACTTGAAGCATTCTGAAGCGCCGATCTGGTTACTTTCTTAGGATCAATGATGCCGGCTTTCATAAGGTCTTCAGATGTATTTGTTTCTACGTTGTATCCGTTAGAACCTGTTTGTTTCTTAACATCCTGGACGATAATCTCGCCTACTTTTCCTGCGTTGTTGGCTAACGTTTTGAGAGGTTCTTCTAACGCCTTCTCGATGATAGCCTTGCCTATAGCTTCGTCGCCGGAAAGCTTAAGGTTTTCAACAGCTTTTTCGCAGCGAAGAAGGGCCACTCCGCCGCCGGGTACTATTCCTTCTTCTACAGCGGCTCTGGTAGCGTGAAGAGCGTCTTCAACCCTTGCTTTCTTTTCTTTCATTTCAGTTTCAGTCGCGGCGCCTACATTTATAACCGCTACCCCGCCCGCAAGTTTTGCCAGGCGTTCCTGAAGCTTTTCTTTATCATAGTCAGACGTTGATTCCGCAATTTCCTTCTTTATCTGCTCAATGCGGGCTTTTGTAGCTTTCTGAGCTCCGATACCCTCGACAATTGTTGTATTTTCCTTGTCAACAGTTACTTTCTTGGCTGTTCCAAGGTCCTCGAGAGTTACGCTTTCAAGTTTTAACCCGATGTCTTCTGAAATAAACTTTCCGCCTGTGAGGATAGCAATGTCTTCCATCATTGCTTTTCTCCTGTCGCCGAATCCCGGTGCCTTAACAGCGCAAATATGGAGTGTTCCTCTCAGCTTGTTAACAACGAGCGTGGCAAGTGCTTCTCCCTCTACATCTTCCGCGATGATAAGAAGGGGTTTGCCGGACTGTGCTGCTTTTTCAAGAAGCGGAAGCATATCTTTTAGATTGGATATTTTCTTTTCAAAAATGAGAATGTAGCAATTCTCAAGTGCTGCTGTCATGTTGTTTGTATCCGTTACAAAGTAAGGCGAAAGATATCCTTTGTCAAACTGCATTCCTTCAACAATATCCAGTGTTGTTTCAAGAGTTTTTCCCTCTTCCACTGTAATTGTCCCGTCCCGTCCTACTTTATCCATCGCGTCTGCTATAATGTCACCGATACTCTTGTCGTTATTCGCGGATATCGTCGCGACGGCAGAAATTTTAGACCTGTCGTCTTTTACGCTCTCGCTCATTTTTTCGAGTTCTTTTACAACCACATCAACCGCTTTTTCAATACCTCTTTTTAAGGCCATTGGATTAGCTCCGGCAGTAACATTTTTCATACCTTCTTTTAAAATGATTTCCGCCAGTACTGTAGCAGTGGTTGTTCCGTCACCCGCCACATCGCTTGTCTTGGATGCTACTTCTTTAACTAACTGAGCCCCCATGTTTTTGAACGGGTCTTCAAGATCGATTTCTTTCGCGACGGTTACTCCGTCCTTTGTAATTGTGGGGGAGCCGAATTTCTTATCAAGGACAACATTTCTCCCTTTGGGCCCGAGAGTGACCTTGACTGCTTTGCTGAGCTGTTCAACGCCGTCAAGGATTGCTCTCCTGGCATCTTCACTGAATTTTAACTGTTTTCCAGCCATTTTTTTAATCCTCCTTATTATTTTTCAAGAACTGCTAATATATCTTCTTCTTTTGTTATGATATATTCTTCCCCGTCTATTTTTACTTCGTTGCCGCCGTATTTTTCAATAAGGACAAGATCTCCCTTTTTGACATTGAACGGTATTGTCTTTCCATCTTTGCCGATCTTTCCGGTGCCTAATTCTACAACCTTTGCTTCTTGAGGTTTTTCCTTGGCAGTATCGGGTATGATAATCCCGCCTTTCTTAACCTCTTTTTCTTCTACTCTCTGGACTAAAACTCTGTCCTCTAGAGGTCTGATCTTCATGCGTTTTCCTCCCTTCTTTTACTTTTGTTTATTATTTTTATCATCATCAACAACTTTAAAATCAGCATCTACTACATTTTCATCGGAGCTTTTTGGTTTATCTTCAGGGCCTGTATCAGGCTGTTGTCCCGGCTGCTGCTGCGCTTGCTGATCCTGTGTGGCTTTCTTGTATATCTCCTGAGAAATCGCGTGGAAAGCATTCATCAGCGCTTCCGTCGTGGATTTTATTTTTTCAGTATCATCCGAGGCAATTGCATCTTTTACATCTTTGATAGCGCTTTCTACCGGTGCTTTCTTATCATCAGGGATTTTATCCTTGTGTTCTTTCAGTGTTTTTTCAGCTTGGTATACAGCATTCTCCGCGCTGTTTTTTGCTTCTACTTTTTCTTTCAGTTTTGTATCTTCCGAAGCATGCGCTTCAGCATCTTGAACCATGCGGTCTATGTCTTTTTCGGAAAGGCCGCTGGAAGCCTTAATGGTAATATTCTGTTCTTTTCCGGTTCCAAGATCTTTTGCTGAAACATTGATAATACCATTTCTGTCTATGCTAAATTTTACTTCGATTTGAGGAACTCCCCTTGGCGCAGGCGGTATTCCGACAAGCTGGAATTTTCCTATGGTTTTGTTACCTGTTGCCATAGGGCGTTCCCCCTGCAGGACATGTATATCCACACTTGGCTGACTGTCGGCAGCCGTGGAGAATATTTCGCTTTTATCCACGGGAATAGTGGTATTTCTTTCTATAAGTTTTGTAAAAACTCCTCCTAGTGTTTCTATTCCCAGGGAAAGAGGAGTTACGTCAAGCAAGACCACATCCTGTACATCTCCCTGTATCACTCCTGCCTGGATAGCAGCTCCTGTAGCAACTACCTCATCAGGGTTTACTCCCTTATGTGGTTCCTTGCCAAAGAATTTTTTTACCACTTCAATGACCTTCGGCATTCTTGTCATTCCGCCGACAAGAATCACCTCATCTATTTCCCCTGCCTTAAGGCTTGCGTCAGCAAGAGCTTTTTTACATGGTTCAACGGTTGACTGTATTAAATCGTCAACAAGCTGTTCCAGTTTAGACCTGGAAAGCTTTACAACAAGGTGTTTCGGCCCGGTGGAATCGGCTGTAATAAACGGTAAATTGATTTCAGTTTCAGTTGAAGACGAAAGTTCTATCTTTGCTTTTTCAGCCGCTTCTTTAAGCCTCTGTAAAGCCATAGGATCTTTTTTCAGGTCTATACCGTTATCTTTTTTGAATACTTCAAGAAGCCAGTCGATAATTCTCTGGTCAAAATCATCTCCGCCAAGGTGTGTGTTCCCGTTTGTTGCCTTTACTTCAAAAACACCTTCTCCGATATCAAGAATGGATATATCAAATGTACCGCCGCCTAAATCATAGACCGCAATTTTTTCATCCTTTTTCTTATCAAGCCCGTATGCTAAAGACGCGGCTGTTGGTTCGTTTATTATTCTTTCTACTTCAAGCCCGGCGATTTTACCCGCGTCCTTCGTAGCCTGTCTCTGGCTGTCGTTAAAGTAAGCAGGTACCGTTATTACGGCTTTTGTTACTTTGTCCCCGATGTATGCTTCCGCGTCGGTTTTAAGTTTCTGAAGAATCATCGCGGATATTTCCGGCGGTGTGTATTGCTTTTTCCCAATTTCAACGGCCGCATCGTTGTTCGCGCTGGCACCTACCTTAAAAGGAACTTCTTTGATTTCCGAGCCTACCTCGCCGAATTTCCTTCCCATAAATCTCTTAATTGAAAAAACCGTGTTGGCAGGATTTGTAATAGCCTGTCTTTTTGCGGTTTTCCCAACCAGTTTTTCACCGCCTTTTGTAAAGGCGACAACTGACGGAGTTGTCCGGTCACCTTCAGCATTGGGAATAACCGAAGGTTTACCGCCCTCCATGAAAGCAACACATGAATTTGTAGTTCCTAAATCTATACCGATTATTTTGGACATATCAGCACCTCCTAAATTATGTTTGCTGTATTTTAATTACAATTATTAAGAGCAATATATGTGCCAAAGTATTGCAATTATATAATATTATTGTAACACATTGTTTTGCAGGTAGTTGCAAGAATAAGTTAATTCTTTAAATGAGTTTTCTATGTGTCATAAGGCTACAATGAGGGTGTATCAAAGGGTTACAAACCGAACTCTTCCATCTTCCTGTATAAGGTCTTACGGCTTATTCCCAGGCGTTTTGCGGTTTCTGTCTTATTGCCGCCTGTATTCTCAAGCTCCTTTATAATCAGGTCCTTTTCGGCATTTTTAATTGTTGTTCCAGCGTTGGAAGCGACGCCTTCCACGGCCGTAATTTCCTGCGGTATGTCTTTAATATCTAATATCCTTGAAGACGTAAGCAAAATCATCCTTTCGAGAACATTTTTAAGCTGCCTGATATTCCCGGGCCAAGAATAATTCACAAGTATCTTTAACGCGTCTTCTGATATGATTTCTATCAATTTACCCGATGATTTTCCAAGTTCTTCTATAAAACGGTTTACAAATAATGGGATGTCCGTTTTTCTCTGTCTTAAAGGCGGCAAATGAAAATGGATAACATTAAGCCTGTAATAAAGGTCCTCCCTGAATTGACCGCTCTTTATCAGCGGCTCAAGGTTTTTATTTGTTGCAGCTATGATTCTTATATCAGCTTTACGAGTTTCTGTTCCCCCTACCATTTCAAAAGTTTTATCGTGAAGAACCCTTAGCAGCTTTATCTGAATAAGTGGAGATATTTCACTTATTTCGTCTAAGAAAAGAGTTCCTTTTGCCGCCATATCAAAGCGCCCCAGTTTTCTTGAAGCCGCGCCCGTGAAGGCGCCTTTCTCATATCCGAAAAGTTCGCTTTCAAGAAGTGTTTCGGGGAGGGATGAACAATGTACAGGAACAAGTTTTCCCGGCCGCATGCTTAAGTCGTGGATATCCCGCGCAAGGACTTCTTTTCCTGTTCCGCTTTCTCCTGTTATAAGAATTGTAGCGTTGGAAAGCGCAACCTTAGTTATCTGACTGTACAGGGTTTTCATTAATGGTGACGTACCGATTATTGATGATTCCGGATTAGTTTTCGAAGGAGTTTTTTTATGGGTTAGTGCTTTTTTAATAACGGCTTCAAGTTTATCGAGGTTAACAGGTTTTGTTATATAATCAGCGGCTCCCCTTTTCATGGAATCGACCGCGCTGTCTATGGTTCCATAGGCGGTTATTAAAATTACCGGAATTTTTTTATTTTCCAGTTTAATTTTATCCAGGAGAGACAATCCCCCCATCTTCGGCATTCTTATGTCAGTTAAGACAAGGTCAGGGTGCTGCTTTTTGAAGATTTCATAGGCTTCCTCTCCGTTTTCAGCGGAAAGAACCCTATAATTATCTGACAAAGTTGCCGCAAGCCCCTTGCGGATATTTACTTCATCTTCAACAATCAATATAGTTTTTTTATCCATTTGTTTCCTACACCCTTGACCCTAAAGCCTTCTTCTCTTTCCCTCCGGCAGCAACCTTATTTTCTTAATCCTTATTGGTATTCTGACTTTTACCGTTGTTCCCAGGCCTTCAGTACTTTCAAGCTCAATTGTCCCCCCGTGTTCTGTAACGATTCTTGAGGCGATAAGAAGGCCAAGCCCTGAGCCGGATTCTTTTGTTGAATAATACGGTTCAAATATTTTATTTTTAACGCTTTTGGATATTCCGCATCCGTTATCGGTTATTTCCATCAGTATGTAATAAGGCTCCTGTGAGGTTGAGACAGTAATATTACCCTTTTCATGATAAATGGCCTGAATAGAGTTTTTCAGGATATTTATGATCAGCTGTTTTATTTGCGCCTCATCCAGAAGAGTTTCGGACAGAGCGTTGCTGAGCTTAACAGTAAGGGATATTTTCCTGGCGTTAAATTCGGGCTGCATGAGCTTGACTGTATATAATATTATCTTGTTCAGGTTTTTTTCTTCCAGCTCTCTCTTTGAAGACCTCAGGGCTGATAGAAAACGGTTTACAATTTCGTCAAGCCTTTTTAATTCATCCTGACAGATAGCAAGATTATTGGCCACGCTTGTTTTTCTTTTGTTCTCTTTTTTCAGCTCGCGGGATATTAACTGCAGATGAATGTTTAAAGAATCTAAGGGGTTGCCTATTTCATGGGCCATACCGGCTGCCAGTTGAGAGAAAGTTTCAAGGATCTTGGACTGTTCTTCATTCCGCTCGTGTGTTTTTTTAGCGGTTATATCCTTTAAAACAATAACCATTAACTGAGATGTACCCTGTTTAAAAGGTATAATAGTAGTGTTTAACAAAATATTTCTGGGAAAATTTACTTTTACTTCTTTATCAATTACCCTGTGAAAATCTTTTGGTATGACCGGTATTGATGATACCAGGTTTTCGTCTTTTATTATTTCCGAGAAATGTTTTCCTCTGTAATCTTCAGAAAATATTCCAAGTACCCTTTTTGCTTCGGGATTAAGATAAATAACCAAACCGGTGTTTCCAAGCACAGAAATACCTTCATTCAGGTTGTTGAAAATTGATTCAAGGAAACCTTTTTCCCGGGTGAGGTTTACAAACTGCCTTTCAACATCAATCCTGTCGATTTTATCAATATTTCTTATAAACTTATCGATAAATCTGTCTTTTTGCTCGTGTTCTTTTTGCATTTTAGACAGCTTTCACGGATTTTATTTCCGGAAGCTTTTCTTTTAAAGCCTGTTCCACAAGATTTTTTAATGTCATCATGGCGCCGGGACAACCCGCGCATGCCCCTTTTAATTTTACGCTTACATTACCCTCTTCGTCCGCGGATACAAATTCTACGTCCCCCCCATGCGATTGGAGATAGGGCCGTATTTCATTATTCAGTACATCTTTTACTTTTTCTTCCATTGTTTTTTCCCTTTACATTATTGACGAATAAAGGGACTCACCATACATCCGTGAATCCCTTTATATTTTTTATAATAAAACAGCAAAAGTTATTAGAACACGAATTCCGGTTCCCAAACAGGTTCATAGTCTGACGGAATCGGAAAAAGGAACGTTACTGTGTCCCACACACCGGTACCGGTTCTAGCAATTCCGTACCCAAGTCCTTTAAAAAGACCGGTAAGCCATCCGTACCACGGGCTTACCTCAACCATATCATCATACATGTTTTTAGGAATTTCTATCCAACCTGTGAGGATATTGGCAATGCCCCTAAAAAGCTTGTGAGTTATGTCTTGATATAATTCTGCCGATGCCGTTGTTGTTGAACTAAGAATAGCCGTTACTACAAGAATCACAATTGCTACTTTTGAACATTGAATCATTAGGATTGCCTCCTTTCTGGGTGCTGCCTGTTAAAGTATAAATTCAGGTTGCACTAAAGAATCATAGTCGTTAGGAAAAGGTACTGGAAATGTTACTATATCATAAGCTCCGGAACCTGTTCTTGCCACTGCCATAACAAGACCCTTGAATAGGCCGACGGTGAGGCCTCTTAGCGGATTAGATGCTATGGATTCTTCATAAGGCTGGCGTATGATTTCAACCCAGCCCGTGGCAACATTTGCTATGCCGCGGCATAGTTTTCTCCCGGCATTGTTGGTGCTTGGCTCAGCGGATGCCGGAATAGACATACCAAGAAAAAGAGCCAGTACCAGCATTGTTATAAACGCTTTTTTCATCAGTTACTCCCCCTTGTTTATGGTTATTATTCTAAATAAGACATACTTTCAAACACGAACTCCGGTTCCATTACCGGTTCATAATCGCTTGGAAGCGGAAAAAGAAAAGTCGCAATGTCCCATGCTCCCGCAAGCGTTCTTCCGATGGTCATAAAAACACCTTTTATAAGGCCGATAAACCATCCGGCATAAGGATTGATCTCTTCACACGCGGTCACAATGTTCTTGGGGATTTCGCCCCAGGCCAGAGCCACGTTGCATACACCACGCCCAAGTTTACGTGCCATTTTACCAGGAACAGATTCGTTTTCAGCTAATGCTGCTGGTGCACAAATGTTCAAAAAGAGTACCGAAATGACAAGCGTAACAATAATTCTTTTCATAAGTTGTTATCCTCCATTACTGCTTTTGTATTTACTTAGACACAAACTTATCACAATGGATAAGCGGATTCAATCTTTTTTTATTGTTTTTTTTAGGCGACAAATTGCATGAACTAACAACATGTCAACTCATATGGATTATTAACTTTTGCCATAAATAGTCAAGATAAATCTACAGAGGTTTTTAAAAAGCTAAAAACGTATTAGCCCTGACAGGGTCAGTTTTTAGTCGACAAAAGATTTTTTGCCTTTCTTTCCAGCGAAGAGACTCCTTTTTCAACGGATATTTTTCCGAGGAGGATTTTGTCGATTGTGGGCATAAATTCTTTTTCCAGGAACTCTCTCCATCCTTTCACGGGGTAAATTTCCATTTCAGACGTTTTAATCTGCAGAATTGCTTTTTCTATGTTTTTCGGCGGCGGAGCAAGAAAAATATCAGACTTCGCGATATCAATACAAGCCGGAACACAATTGCGTTTCTGTCCCATTATTTTTGAGCCCTCAACGGATGAATAGAATTTGACAAATTTCCAGGCGGCTTCGGGATTTTCGGTTACGGATGATATACAGTTGCCGCCTACCGCCAACCGCGAGTAATGTTTTTTCCCTGTCGGAATAAACGCTATGTCCCAGTTAAAATCTTTAATGCCGGCAAAATCGATGAGCATATAAGTCCTGCCTGTAAACATTGCGACCTTTCCGGATTTAAACATGTCCATTTCAACCTGGCTTCTTTCCCCGGGGTTTAAAGCGGCATTTATGGGAGAGACCTGGTATTTTTTATTAAGGTCTATTAAGAATCGAAGCGCCTGTTTTGTTTCCTCAGAGTTAATAGTGCACCTCAGAGGATTGATTTTAAAGACTTCGCCGCCAAAAGAGCGGATGATCATCAGCGGCCTTGGCTGAAGTACCCCGAAAACCTTTATTCTCCGGTTATCCCGCACCCTTGTTTTTTCAGCGGTTTTTAAAAGGTCATTCCAGTTCCATTTGTCTTTTGGGTAATCGACACCTGCCGAATCAAACAGGTCTTTATTGTAAAATAGTATATCGGTGCTGAAATGGAACGGGAAACAGTAAATCCTGCCGTTTTTATAACAGCTTTTGACTGCCTGTGGAAAGTATACATTTTCAATTGAGGGAAAATCATTTTTCACATAATCAGAAATATCAAGGATGGCCCCTTTTTGGATATATTCATCCAGTCTGTCTGTCACCATGTAAAAAACATCCGGGGGATTTTGTCCCGCGATACTGATTTTTAGTTTTTGGAAAACCGATGCTGTCCCCGAAGGGGCAGTTTCTATCCTGACCTTGATATCAGGATTTTTCTTTTCGAATTCTTTAACCAGCAGTTTCAGCGCGTCAATCTGCTCGGGCAGGGATTCTATCGTGTGGTAGACAATAGTTGTGCCGTTTTTTTCTATGTTAGAACATCCCTGTGATAAAAGGCATAGAATGGCCGCAGAGGCACAGAGGCACAGAGTTATTTTTTTATAAAGGTTTTCTATTGCAAACAAATTAGTTTTCATAACAAATTAGTATTGAGTATAAAAATAAAACTGATTTACACTGAATTTAATTGTATCCATTTAACTGTTCTTTTAAAAATTTAAAAATCTTTTCAAGCGAATATCTGCCGGGAGAATATGTTGCTCCGGATACCGCGCACTTTTTAAAATATTTTTTATCATAAGGGTTTGAAATTGCAAAAGCAAAACAATTGCCTTTTGTTTTTTTAAGTATTGTCTGGATGGCTTTTTCCTGGTTTTTATGGAGGTGCGCGTTGTTTGACAGTATAATCGGAGTTCTTACGCTTAAAGAAATTTCCTTGTACCGGCAGGAAGATGGGTTTAAAGGCAGAAATATTTTTTTTGTGCCGGGTATGTATTTTCTACAGAGGGTGGATATTTCTTCCATGCAGGTTTTTGAATAAGATTCTACCGCAGAAGCATCACCGGTAAAGCTTATCAAGAGACATCTCTTTTTCGCTGTAATTTTTCTGTTAATTTTTATTTCAATGGCTTTTTCGGATACCGTTCTTGCCGCGGCTGTCAGGTTCCTGTTGTTAACAGGATGTTTTTGAAAACACAGGTGCTGTTCTTTCCACGCGGTTATTTTGGCAATGCGTTTTTCTATGATTGAGTCAGGTAATTTTGATATCCCTGTTTTCGCCTTTTTAAACGCGTTTTTCGAGTGGCAGACAAGGAGTATGTCTGCTCCTGCTTTTAGCGACTGCGTTGAAAAATACGACAGGTCATAATTATTTTTGATTGCCCCCATTTCAATGTCATCTGTGATAATAAGCCCGGTGTAACCCAATTTTTTTATAAGTATTTTATCGATAATCTTTTTTGACATGCTCGCGGGAAAGTTTTTGTCAAGCGCGGGATAAATTGCGTGTGATACCATTACACATTTTGCCCTGCCTTTTTTTATGGTGTTTTTAAAAGGAACAATATCGTGGTTAAAAAGTTTTTTCGAGGTTTTATTGATGTAAGGCAGTACATAGTGAGCATCTTTTCTTGCGCTTCCCTTCCCCGGGAAATGTTTCGGGCAGGCCTGGAGTCCATTTTTCGCCATTCCCTCGATGAGTTTATTCGCGAATTTTGAAACCGTACGCGCATTAGAGCCAAAGGATCTTATGCCGATTCCTGGATTTTCTTCAACGTCGTTTATATCAAGAACAGGAGCAAGGTTAAGATTTATTCCGCAGGCAAGCAGTTCGCAAGCCATGAGTTTACCGAGTTTGTTTGTTTCCTCTTCAGATGCGGCTGATGCGATAGCCATAGAAGATGGTATGGATGTTAAAAGGCCGCCGAACCTGTTTACCCTGCCTCCCTCATGGTCAATTGCTATTATTAGCGGTGATCTGGAAATTGATTTTCTTGCGCTCTGGCAGCAGGTGGTAAGTTTCTTTAGCGATTTTAAAGTTGAGATGTTTCTTGCGAACAGGATAAGCCCTGCGGCCTTATCGACAAGTATTTTTTTTTCGAGTTCTTTATTGAATGCTGTTCCGCGAAACCCGGATATGATTAGTTCCCCGTGATTCATCTTTAGAATCTTTTCATCAGGTTTTTGGCCATCTGTATTTAAAGGTCATAAAGGTTATGACAATATAACAGCCATATAAGGCAATCTGCGGAATACGCGCGATATCCAAATAAACGGCAAGGTCCGATTCGACGTTTTTAGCTATAAATCCAAGCCCGAATATCAGCCCGTATAAAAACCAGTAGAAAAGAAAAGAGAAAGCTATTGACTCAACTATTCTAAGGATTACGTTAAATATAAATCTAAAAACCATGTTTAAAAATTCAACAAATCCTGTACCTCTCTTTTTTTTGAGAATGGTACTCCCCGCAGGATACATTTGGATTTTGCACTTTGGGCAAAAGTTTACCCTGCTGTTTTCATATCCGCATTTTTGGCATATCATTGTCGCGCCTCTTATAGGGTTTATTGTTTATAAATTTGCCTGTTTATCCGGCAAATGATGTCCAGAGATAGATTATGATTCCGCCTATTATAAATTTTCCATCGACCATCAGGTCAAACGTAATTTCCTGCGAGAAATGCCTTTTGTGATAAAGCGCCAGGTACAGCAGTGAATAAAGAGAAAGCAGCGGCAGAAAGTACCCGAAACCCGGTATTAAATTATAGGCCGCCGCGGCGAACACCATTATAGCTGTTATGGTTGTAAGATATACCATAGTCCTTTTTGTAAATGATTTTCCTTTGCACACGACCAGCGATTCTCTTCCAACCATCCTGTCGGCATGGATTTCCAGGAGGTCGTAAGTTAAACATCTTATAAAAACAAGCATGAAAATATAAAGGAAAGTAAATATAATAAGAAACAGCGGTATCGGGTGCGGAGATACTCCCTTATATCCGAGAAGCGGGAGAAATACAGTGACCGATGTCCAGGCCAGGCTGACGAATAAATCTTTAGACATCTGTATGTCCTTTAATCTTCTTATGGGCCAGTTTTTTGGGAAAAACTTTGTGCTGTAAGAAATTCCGGCAACCGAAGCAATGAGCGTTATTAAGAAAGCCGGAAACCCCAGCAGCAATGAAGCAATTATCGCGCATGCCATTGCGGTTATTGATAGTATTTTAAACTCTTCATGATGTGAATCAAAAAAAGCTATTCTTGTCGAGTCTTCAAGTTCTCCAAGGGTTTTATCAAAAAGCTTGTTGAATGTATGCATGGAAAACACATATAAGCCCGCTATTATCGGGTACAGCAATGAAGGGTTCTGAAGTTTTAAAAATTTTGTAGCCATATAGGACAAAACACCGGCGCCTATGGCTATAAAAATGTTTGTCCTGACAATAAAATAGATAAGAGCATCAATCTTTTCCAGGATTTTAAAACGTTTTTTATGAGTACTTTTTTTAAGTGCAGTGACGAGTTCTTTTATCTGCCAGTTAGGGGTCGAAGCCCCGGCTGTAATCCCGATTTTTTTATATTTTAGAATTTTATCCATATCCAGGTCCCGGGCCTTTTCTACATAAAAAGTATCAGCGCACAAGTTTTTACATATATGAAAGAGGCGCCGGGTGTTGGCGCTGTTTTTTCCGCCGAGAACAATCATAGCGTTAACCTCTTTTGCCAGCCTGGTGGTTTCCTTCTGCCTTTTTAATGTAGATTTACAGATAGTATTGAATATTTTTGCATCCGGGAATTTTACCAGGATTTTTGCTGTGATATCGTTGTATAGCTTAGTGTCCTGGGTTGTTTGAGCCAGTACGGCAATACCGCTTTTTCCTGCGGGGATATTTGATATTTGTTCAACACTGCTTATTACGATTCCTTTGCCGTTAGAAAAACCCATGAGCCCTGTTACTTCGGCGTGTCCCTTGTCACCTACAATGACCACCAGGTAATCTTTCCCCGCGTATTTTTTGATAAGCCCTTGAACCTTCATTACATCAGGGCATGTCGCATTACATATTTCCGCGCCGCTGGCAGCTAAATCCTTCCCTACCTGCGGCGGTACTCCGTGGGCCCTTATTACTATAATACTGTTTTTGTCTGCTTCTTCCGGAGCTCCGATGCTGGATATTCCTTTTTTATCAAGATTTTCAAGTACCTTGGGGTTGTGAATCAGAGGGCCGTAAGTATATATTTTTTTTCCAGCGTTAGTTTTTGCCAGGGAATAAACCATGTTTACGGCTCTTCTTACCCCCATGCAAAAACCTGATAAATACGCGACTTTAATTTTCATTATTTATATATGCTGTATTTAGTATTTTGTCCCCTCAGGGGAGGCTACGCTGTGCTCCGCACTATTTCGTGAATAGTTTTTTTCGATTTCCTATTCACGATTCACTATTCGCTAATGATGTATCTTTACCTTTTTCAGGATTAATTTCAACATTATTTTTCACGGGAGATTTTTTAAAAGATATTTCTCTTTCTTCGGCCCTGTCAACCTCAATGCAGAAATTTCGGAACTTTTTATAGTCTTCGCGGGGAATTTTCAGGCTTTTTATGACCAGGATTTTAGTATTTTTTACATAATCTTTTCCCCTGTTGTATTTTGAACTAAAACTCATATATCCGCAGTCAAGACTGATGTCATCCGGTACCTCATAAGTTTGGTAGCTGTCAGGTGCCCTGTAAATGTTTTCATATTTACGGGTGTACATGCCATCCATATAGATTGCATAGTGCCTTTTCGATTTAAGCGCGAATGTCTGCGCGATTTTAAAGTTGTTAAAGGAGGGAATTCTCAGCTCATTACCTGACTGCCTGGCAAAATTCGGGGCAGAAAATACGCATTCTATTTTGACGGGAGGCTGTATATTTTCAAAGTTTTTAAAGTCATGTTCTACTAGATGAGCGCCCCGGATAATAGAGTTAAGGGATTTTTCAAGAAGTTCAGCCCTTTTCCCGGGAGCCCTGAACATGTTTCTATATGTAGACGCGAATTCTCCTGTCCCCGTTAATTTTGAGGAGCACAGCATATTTCCATTTTCATCGATTTTCATGTCGAATGAATGGGTTTTTGTGGATTTATCCGGCGGTTCAACAGGTGTTCGTATAAATTCATACCCGGGCCTTTTTAAAATTAACGCGTCAACGTCCTGGTCCCCTGCCGGCAGAATGTCAAATGGCAGATATCTGCTGGTAGGGTCAACAAACATGGGGGTTCCTTTTTTGTCGGAGTCAGGTATATAAACAATTATATGGTTTGTCTGAGGGCATGGAACACTTTTTATTACCTGCCCTGTGCCCCTCACAGGAAGGCCCGCGTAATAAGATTTAATCCCCGATTCCTTCAACATGGCTATCATAAGTGTTGCCTTGTCTTTACAGTCCCCATACCTGTTCGCGAATATATTTATCGCGTTATGCGGTTTTTTGCCGAAAATACCTTCTCCGGTGTACAGGTATCTTATTTCTGTAACAAGGTATTCATATATTCTTCTTATAATTTCTTTTCTGTTTTTTGTTCCGGAAATGATTTGTTCTACGGTTTCTCTTATTTTTTCATCCATGTCAAATTGGCCATCTATCAAACTGTTCTGCCATCTGGCGAGCTCGTCCCAGGACAGGATTGTGGACACCATTACCTTCGCGGTAAGATCCTGGATTGGAGGAGAATCAGTTTCATGGTATATCTCCGGAAGGTTTTTTGTTTTCCATATGTTTACATCATACCCGTTGAAATTTTCTACTGTGTGTTTGATTTTGTCACTGCTGAGGTAGGTAACTATATCCATTCCTTTCGGGAGCGCGAGTATATATTTGCTTTTTAAAACCGGTACCCAGTCCTGGAAAATCCATGTTTCATAATAGTGTTGGTCAAGCCAGCCCCCGGAATATCTGTTTATCGAATACTTGTATTCTATGGTTGCCCCGACGTTTACCATAGGAAAGGATATTTTTCCGCCCTTTATCTCCGTAGCTTCATGTTCTTCTCCCTCAGAAGTTATGGTAACGGCTTTTTCTAATTTTAAACTTGTGGAATATGGTATTGAAACCTGGCTGTAAGCGGTTCTGCCTTTTTCGTTTAGGATTTTTACAATCCGGTGTGTTTTTTCGGTGTTTGAACCGTCAACATTTAATTGAATAATTGACTTATCGAGAAGGACTATTGCCGAAGCCTCGGGGTAATCCTCCTGTCCGGGGCTATTTGATAAAAGGCTGAGCGCGGAAATATCAGTTTCTTCGTATTTGTCAAAGATGGTTTTTTGCCGGGGTTTTAAATCATTTAAATAATCTTTCAGCCACAGATAGTCAGGCCTTAATTCGAGCGCTTTTTCCCAGTATTCAAAGGTCTTTTTCTCGTTTTTCTCAAGAAGAGCAATCCTTCCCAGATTAAAATAAATATTGGAATCATCGGGACATAATTGAAGCGCTTCTTTCAAAATCTTTTTCGCTTTGGAAAATTGCTTCCTCATCATATAAACCGATGACATTGAAGTATATGTGTTTAGCGGGGTAAGTTCCCGGCTTACTGATTTTTCCATAAACCTAAGAGCATTGGAGTAATCCTGCTGTTCTATGTAACATTTTAAAAGGTCTTTCTCCGCCGCGTTGTAAATACGGTTCCTTCCCAGTGCTTTTTTAAGGTGTTTCTCCGCTTCTTTTTTATAGCCCATGTTTTTTTTATGCCAGGAAAGAGAGTAAATGACCCATGGGTTTTCAGGATGCTGTGAATGTATTTTTTTAACGATTTCCAGGGCTTTTTCATACCACTGCCTTTCCGCGTAAATCAGGGCTTTATAAAGTTTGGCAGGATAAAACGAGGGCTTTAATTGTATACACTGTTTGATATATGTCTCTGCCGGTTTAAAAAGCTCTTTATCATAGTAATATTTTATTATCTCGTCTATTGTTTTTATAGACCCCGGGTATATGGAAAGCGCCTTTTTAAAACACATTATTGCCCTGGGCCCTTTTAAATCCCGCCCATAAGCCACTCCCAGATAATGATGGTACAGCCAGCAGCCCGCGTTTATTTTTATAAGATTTTCAAAATCTTTTGCCGCGCTTTTATTGTCGTTTAGATACAGTTTTATAATGGCCTGTTTTAATGTTTTCTCCTCCTCGTCTAAAGAATGTATTTCATAAAAAGGGCAGGTTTGAGGTTCATAAGCGGTTTCGGAGCCGGATAGTCCGTATGTAGTTATTTCTTCTGAGCCTGCCGGTGAAAATTCTATGGGCAGCCCCTGTTCGCTGATGAACCGGATTATGAAATTCCAATCCCCTCCTTTTTGCGCGACCTTCAAAAGAATGTGATTACTGCCTTTTTTAATCTTTGCCGGGGCATAATCCTGATCGATAACCAGGGCTCTGCCGTTTTGGTTTTTTATTACCAGATCACCGTTTAGCCAGACTTTAATTCCGTCATCGCTTCCGCAGGAAATGTAGCAGGCTATCTCTTCTTTTGAGTTTATAACCGTAAAAGCATAAGCAACGGCCCAGTTTTGCGGCCTTATAACCTGCAGCAGGTCGATTATTCCGCTGATTGAATTAACGGGGTATTTTCTCCATTTGATATCAAAATCTTTCCCCATGTATTTTTTATTAAGATCGATCTCTTTTTCGGGTGGATATTTCCGGTCAAACCCCGAATCTGCCGTATTATCAAATCCCCCTATGATATACCAGTCTGTGATCGGAAACAGGGAGTGAAAAGCCTTTTTTGCCTGACTGATTTTCCCTTGCCTGAGAAGCAACTTGCCGAGACTGAAATTAATGGCCGGATATGGAAAGGTATTGTTTCTTGAAATGAACCTTAAAAATAATTTCTCCGTTGTTTTTTCGCTTTTTGCCGTATCGTCCGACAGGTTCAGCACATTGGTGGTTATATAAGGCATAATAGCTGAGTTCTCATCTCCGCACCTGGTTAAATACTCCATTCCGATTGCCAGCGCCTTTTCTCCTTCTCCTTTCATCAGAGCAATCAGGTGCCGGTAGTAAAGAGATCCGGGAGAGTTGCTCCGCGAAAAAGCCGTTGCTGCTTTTTCCGGTTCCGATGACCTGAAGTACTGTAACCCTTCAAGAAAATCGGTATCTTCGGATGCAATCAACAGGTTGGAGATTAGCATTAAAACAAACGCAAAAAAGTATTTAATCCGGCATTTCATGTTTTTTCTCAATATCCAGTAATAGTTTCTTCCACTTTTTCCCGGAAGAGTAATTTCCAATGCCTGCGTTTTTAGTGACTACCCTGTGGCAGGGTATAAAAATCGGCATCCTGTTTTTTCCGCAGACATTCCCGACTGCCCGCGCGCTTTTCGGAAAGTTTGTCCTTGTTGATATATCAGAGTATGTTTTTGTTTTTCCATGTGGTATTTTGCGGATTTCTTTTAAAACCTTTAACTCAAAGGCGCTTCCCTCTAATTTAACAGGTATTCTCGGCAGAGGCTTTCCGTGAAGAAACATACTTTTCAGCCGTGATTCGATTCTATTAGAAAAACGCGTTCTTTTTAGATTTATAGGTATTCTGAACTTTTCAGGGAAACAAAATTCAAGAACTTCTTTCTCATTGTGACATAATGTGAATATTCCGAATGGAGTTGCAACTGGACTGTAGATAACTTTTGGAGTTTTTCCTTTAAGGTACATTGAGTTATGTCATTTCGCGATGCTACCTGAATATGAGCCAGATTAACAGTAGAACAAATAAGGTGCCGGCCACTATATATATACTTTTATTTATTATATCCTGCCTGTGATATTTATGCATCCCAACTGTTTGAATACTGCCCGCGCCGAGATAGTTTGCGAACCTTTTTCTGTCATTCGTATTTTTTTCTACCGGAGCACTTTTATGTGATGATGTTTCTCTTTTTGACGAACTGTCATAAGAAGTAAGGGCCTGTATTTCTTTTTCAACGCTTTTTATTTTTTTTCTGATGTTCAGAAGTTTCTTCTTGTATGAGTTCTTGTTTTTCATAAACGGTAATTTCATGGTAAATTTTCCATTGGTGTTTGCTGTTTGGTTTTTTTATTTCAAAAATATGCTGTATAAAATGGCGACGATCAGTGCCAGAATAGCTACAGGAACTCCGGCATAAAAACCTATTTTCATAAGCGCAATTTTGGATGGCTGTGGAATATCCCCGGATTTTTCAACTATTTCTGTTCCTGCTACCTTTGACAATGCTTCTATTCTGGACATGGCTTTTTTAAAATCTGCCTTTGCCTCATCGATTATTATCAGCGCTTTATCAAGATTGTTTTCAATGTCGGGAGAATCAATTTCAGGTTCGTCAATAGAAGAGATGTTTTTCTGGTCCTCTTTTAGTTTTTCACACAGAAGGATGAGTTCTTCATTCATCTTATTGTTTGATTCAATTGCCCTCTCAAGAGAAAGTACAGCCTTGTTCAGAGAAGGCTGCAGTTCTGATTTACCATCAGCCATTGCATCGAGCTTAACCTTAAGTTTTTGAAGTTTGGACTGTTCTTTTTCAAGCTGGTCCTGCTTTGATTTAAGCTTGGAAAGCTCGTCCTGGGCGCTTGTTACTTTTTCTTCCAGGGTTGTCTGGATTTGAATATCGTTTTGCATGATTACCTCCGATAATAAAGTTTTAATCTTAAGGGTTGATATTTTTTTATTAAATTATTTCTAATTTTTTAAAATTGAGCTATAATTATCTCAAGTTTTCCTGATAATTAAACATAATTTTTAGTTTTATGTCAATTTAAATTGGTAAAAGGAGGGTTCAAATGGAAGCTTTGCTAAAGATTGTTCTGGGAGCAGTTGGTTTAATCATTATTATAACAAGAGGAATCGGGCTTGTAAATCCGGCCATTGCAAGGAAACTGATAGCTTCTTTTAAAAACATATCCGATTCTGCCTCAAAAATCGCGGGTATAAGTGTTGCCGTAGTGGGATTTTATTTTATTGTAGCTTCCGCTTTTTACAGTAAACTTCCATGGCTTTATGTCGTTGCTCTTCTGATAGGCTCGGTTATGATTTTTGCCGGGTTTGTTATGCTGTACCTTCAGATGTTCAGACATGTTATAGAAAAGTACATAGATCCGCTTGATGATAAATATTTTCGTATTCTTTGCGCGGTTGGAGTGGCAATAGGGCTTATAGTGCTGTCTGTTGTAATTTTTTCGGCTTAAATGCAATTTTACGTTACGGGTTTGGGAACGGTGAAGAAGAATTTAGAACCTGTGCCTTCTTCACTCTCGGCCCATATTTTTCCGCCGTGAAGCTCGACAATCTCTTTCGCGATTAGAAGGCCGAGTCCGCTTCCCTTGTACTTTCTTGTGGTACTGCTGTCAACCTGATAAAACTTATCAAATACTTTATCCATATGTGATCCCGGTATTCCGATGCCGTTGTCGCTTACGCAAAAGATAAAAGATTCCTTGGCCTCTGTCTTGGAAACTTCTATTTTGCCGTTTTTAGATGTAAACTTAACGGCATTTGAAATAAGGTTGATAAATACCCTGCTCATTTTTTTCCGGTCAACCTGGGCAAATGATTTTTCATTGTCTTCCATTTTGTTTTCAACCGCTATTGCCTTTTTGCCGTATATGGGAGCCAGCCATTCGATGCATGAATCAACCAGCCCCTTCATATTGACGAGTTCGTATTCAAGGTTTATGCTCCCTGATTCAATTCTTGTGACATCGAGAAGCTCTGAAATCATTTCGTCCAGGCGCATAACCTGAGAGTCGGCGATTTTTAAACTTTTCTCCTGAACATCGGAAACATTCCCCGCTTTTCCGCTTAAAATAAAAGTTAAGTAACCCTGAATGGTGGTCAACGGTGTCCTTAATTCATGCGATACCATGGAAAGAAAATTATTTTTTACCTCGTTCATTATGGTGAGTTCTTTATTGAGTTTTTCCAGTTTTGATGTTCTTTCGGATACTTTTTCTTCAAGGGTTTTTATGATTCTTACATTTTCAGCGGCTCCCATCCTCTGTCTTTCAATGTAGAAGACACAACTCAGCCCCCCGGTTATAACCAGTATAGTTGCAGCTATCATGCCAAGAGTATGCCTGAAATTTTTTCGAACCGTGCGCGTTATTTCCGACCGGTAAGTGCTGACACCAGCAGTCCATTTTAATCCCCATATATCTACGGGGCAGTGTGCTCCTATCTTTTTTATCAGAGTATCTTTATCCGGATCCTTCCACCAGTATTCCATTGTCCCATGCATGCCGTTTTTCATGTTGGATATGGCAGAGGTAAGGGACGGATCATTGCGGCCTCTTTCAATCTCGAAGAAATTTATGCCTTTATTGGCACTGTATTCGCCCGCTAGTTCTGCCCCTTTGCTGTCCCAGAGCCAGGAATGTCCCGATTTTCCAGGCGCTACCTGATTAATATATTCGCTTTTTATTTTTTCAAGGGAAATCACGGCAATAATAGTACCTTCTAATACGGGAGCAGTTGTTTTGTTTTTGCTGAATGCCGGCGCGATAATAAGCGGCGCGAATTGGCTGGGTTGGATACTCAAGCCATCGGTTATTACCAGTTTTTTATTTTTTTGAGCTGTAAGTATTTTTCGAACCACCTCTGGTTCCGCGATGTTTCTAATGTATGTATTGCCGGGGAATGCTTTATCAGGATAGCACCCTGTAATTTTCCCTTCCGGGTCACAGAAAACTACCACTGTAAAACCGCCGTAAATATCATAGAGGTATTTCAAGTTGCCGGCTATGTTTAATTTGTTATCGGGATGAATTACATTTGATATAAGGTTTACTGCCATTGCTCTGGTGTTAACAAACTGTTGAATACTGTTAGCCATCTGGCTTGACAGGAGGAGAAGCTGTTGGCTATAGGTGTCAAGGGCTCGCCTTTTTGAAGAAGAATAAGAAGTGAACGCCAGCATAATGGTGATTATAAGAAAAGAAAACATTACTATAATAACCATGTTTCTTTTTCTGAATTTCATCATGTGATTATCCTGTTTAGGCTTCTAAATATTTCTGCGCGCTGAGTGCGGCGCAGACACCGTCTCCTGCCGACGTGCTTATCTGTTTCATTGAGCCGCTGCGAACATCTCCGGCGGCGAATATTCCCTCCATTCTTGTTTTCATATCTTTATCTACAATAATATGTCCGGTATCATCCAGCTTTAAAATATCTTTTAAAAAAACGGTATTCGGTTTATGTCCGATGAATACGAATATACCATCGGCCGCATGTTCGGAAAGTTCTCCGGTTTTCTTATTCTTCAATACGAATTTTTCAATTTTTTCTGTTCCTTTGATTTCAACGGGAATAGTATTCCATATAAAAGAAATTTTTTTGTTTTTAAAAGCTTTTTCTGAAAGATATGGAGAAGCTTTTAATTTATCCCTGCGGTGTACAACTATAAGGGATGAAACGAATTTTGTAAGAAACAGGCTCTCATCTATGGCGGTGTCACCGCCCCCTATTACAAATACCTTTTTATCTTTAAAAAGGGCTCCGTCACAGGTGCTGCATGTTGAAACACCTTTTCCCATGAACTTCTTTTCTCCGGGTATTCCAAGAGCGGTTGGTTTTGAACCTGAGGCGATGATGACTGTTTT
>JAGLRQ010000041.1 GCA_023136205.1 Candidatus Auribacterota bacterium | reverse complement strand
CTATCGGTTTATTTATACTTATAATTTCATCGGTAGAAAATTCGGCTCCGAATTGTTGTGCCTGTCTTTGGAATTTCATGGCAAGATCCGCTCCGCTTATTTCTTCGGGAAAACCGGGGTAATTTTCAACCGAGGAAGTCAACGCAATCTGGCCGCCGGGCATACCCTTTTCAAAAATTATGGTTTTTAGATTTGCTCTTGATGTGTAAATCGCGGCCGCCATTCCTGCCGGGCCGGCTCCGATTACGGCAATATCATAAGTCGTTTCCATAAAACCGCCCTCTCTTTAATATTAAAGTATGTATTATAGCAGGTGAGAAGGAATAATCGATGCGTTAATTTTGATTACGGCATTTTTCAAGAGAGTAATAAAAGTTTAGTCTATTCCTATAAATTTCTGTATCATCGGTGAATACTTCACGATAAGCCCGGCTACAACAATACTGACCATGCTCATCAATTTTATAAGAATGTTCAAACTTGGGCCTGACGTGTCTTTAAAGGGATCACCTACGGTATCGCCCACGACACTGGCCTTGTGAGCCTCGCTGCCTTTACCGCCGTGCTGGCCTGTTTCTATATGTTTTTTCGCGTTATCCCACGCTCCCCCGGCATTATTCAGCATTATGGCAAGAACAAATCCTGTTGCCAGTCCTCCTGCCAGAAGGCCCATTATACCTGCGACACCCAGCAATAAACCGGCAACCACAGGGGTTAAAATAGCCAAAAGAGACGGCAGTATCATTTCTTTCTGAGCGCCTCTGGTAGAAATTTCCACACAGGATTTATAATCCGGTTTTTCGGTTCCTTCAAGTATGCCTTTTTTTTCTCTGAACTGCCTTCGGACTTCTTCAACCATATCAGCCGCCGCCCTGCCCACTGCTTTAATTGTTAGAGCGCAGAACACAAATGCCATCATTGAACCGAGAAACATTCCTATGAGCACTTTGGGGTTTATTAAAGTAATATTATAGAAAGACATAAACTCATTCAGCGATGCGCCTGCTACTTCTACAGACTGCCCGGCGATATCAATTGTTGTACGTCCCATGCGGATAAGGCCTACCCGGACTTCTTCCATGTAAGCCGCTAACAGGGCAAGAGCCGTTAAAGCCGCTGAGCCGATAGCGAACCCTTTTCCTGTTGCCGCAGTGGTATTCCCAAGAGAATCCAGGGCATCGGTTCTTTTTCTTACATCTTCTCCAAGCCCAGACATTTCGGCATTTCCACCTGCGTTATCAGCTATGGGGCCATACGCGTCTGTTGCTAGAGTAATGCCGAGGGTTGAGAGCATACCGACTGCTGCTATACCTATTCCGTAAAGCCCGAGCTCCGGTTTCATGCCGCCCCCTGCAAAAATAAACGCGGCAAGCATAGCAATTGCGATTGTAATAACGGGAATCCATGTTGACATCATTCCGACCGCGAACCCGTCAATAATAACAGTGGCGGGCCCCGTAAGGGCATTTTTGGCTATACCTTTGGTGGGGGCATAATCCGAAGTAGTATAATATTCTGTGCTTTGCCCGATAATAATACCTGCCAGAAGGCCCGAAGCAATAGCGCCGAATATTCCCCAGGTCATTCCAAGAAAACCGAAGTAAGACATTAAAGCGCTTGCTGCCAGAATCATGACAGAACTTAATCCTGTTCCTATTAGAAGTGCCCTCAAAAGCTGTTTCATCGAGGCGCCTTCATGGGTTTTTACCGCAAATATTCCGATTATGGAAAATATTGTTCCAAGCCCTGCAATAAGCATGGGAATCATTATTGAATTTAATTGTGATGCGAATCCGTAGGAAGCATAGGCTGCTACCCCAAGCGCTGCGGTTGCAAGTATTGAACCGCAGTAAGATTCATAGAGATCAGCTCCCATGCCCGCCACATCACCGACATTATCGCCGACATTATCGGCAATAGTGGCCGGGTTTCTTGGGTCATCTTCAGGAATACCCGCTTCAACCTTGCCAACAAGGTCTGCTCCGACATCAGCAGCTTTTGTAAAAATACCGCCGCCGACTCTGGCAAACAATGCCTGGGAACTTGCCCCCATTCCAAAACATAACATTGTAACTGTAATCTCATGTAAAGGCATGCCGATTATTTTATAAAGAACGAAAAACCATATACTTATATCAAGAAGTCCAAGTCCTACTACAACTAATCCCATAACCGCACCGGAACGAAAAGCAACCTTAAGCCCCTTATCAAGCGAGGTTCTTGCTCCGTTTGTAGTTCTTGCGCTGGCATGTGTAGCGGTTTTCATTCCTAAAAAACCGGCCAAACCGGAGAAAAACCCACCGGTAAGAAAAGCAAATGGAACCCATTTGGATTGAACATTAATACCGAAAGACATAAAGATAAACAAAACGAATACTATAAGGAAGAATATGCCGACTATCTTATACTGCTGTTTAAGATAAGCCATCGCGCCTTCCCGGACCGCGGCGGCTATCTCTTTCATTTTGTCAGTTCCTTCGGATTCTTCCATCATTTTTTTATAGAAAAACCATGCTGCCAGCAGTGCCAGTACAGATGCGGCGGGCGCAATCCACCATACTAAAGGAATTTCTCCGGAGGCTTTAGCTGTAGTTTCCGCGGAAAAGACGAATGAAGGAATCAATAAGAACAATAAGCCTGAAAGTCTGGTAAAGAAGTTAAACATTTTGTTCTCCCCATGAAAAACGGTGAATAGTATTTAGCCGCATCCTGTTAAAGCCTTTTTAGACAAATTTTTCTCCAGTTAATCTCTCAAAAGCCTCAACATATTTTTCTCTTGTTTTTATGATAATTTCTTTCGGCACTTCCGGAGCGGGAGGGTTTTTATTCCAGTCAAGCGTTTCAAGATAATCTCTTAAAAATTGCTTATCAAAATTTTCCTGTTCTTGCCCTTCCTTGTAGTCGGATAAGAGCCAATACCTGGATGAATCCGGTGTAAATATCTCATCACACAATATTACTTCATTGTTTAAAATGCCGAATTCAAATTTTGTATCGGCCAGAATTAATCCTTTCTTTAAGGAGTATTTATTTGCGAATTCATACAGCTCCATGCTCTTCTCTATGAGCAGGTTGGTGTACTCTTTTCCGATTATACTTTCCATTTTTTTGATGGTAATATTTTCATCGTGCCCGGTATCTGCCTTTGTGGCCGGCGTAAAAATCGGTTCGGGAAGTTTTGAATAGTTTTTTAATCCCGCGGGAAGTTTAGTGCCGCAAACACTTTGGCTTTTTCGATATTCTTTAAGCCCGGACCCCGCAAGGTATCCTCTTACAACACATTCAATCGGGATTATAGAACATTTTTTGACAAGGATTGAGCGGCCCTCAAGAACATCAGCGTTATTTTCGGATAACTCCTTGGGATATAATTTTGTATTAGCAGTAATAATATGGTTCTGTATGATCCGAGAAGTGTTTTTAAACCAGAAAAGAGATATTCCCGTTAGAAGCTTGCCCTTATCAGGAATCGGGTTAGGCATTATGCAGTCAAAAGCAGAAATCCTGTCAGACGTAACTAACAGAAGCTTATTGCCGAGATCATAAATATCGCGGACCTTGCCGGATTTGAATTTTTTAAAACCGCCCAGATCAATATTGGAAACCGCGTTCATGTTCTTTTCCTCTTGGTATTTGTCAAAAGGTTATAAAAATTCCCCCTTTTTACCAAAAAGAGTTTCCTGTGTCAATAGATAGGTGCTTTTTTTTTAACAGCGAAAGTTAGTTCCCAGCGGTTTATTTCTTTTGAATGTCTAAAGATGGGGTTTGTTTCACCGTTTCCTTTTCGTCGGGTGCAGTTGTTGTCTTAATCTTAATTAGCGCCTGTTGAGTTGCCTGATCAAGTTCAGCTACTATTTTCTGCATTAATTCCTGCATTTTGCTCATTGTTGCCTCGCCTATCTGCGGCTGTTTCTTGACGAACCTCTGTCCGAGCGGAGATTCATAGAATTTAATTAATCCTTCCAGATCCTCAAGGCTGAGAGTTTCCACATAGATATCTACGAACATCGGTTTCATCTTTTCCCAGGAGAAATTTTCCCTTGTAATTTTTACGCTTTTCTCTACAGATTTTTTTGCCTGGATTTTTTCTTCTTCCGGCATATTCTGGGATTCAAAAAAATCTATCGGCATCCGCATAGCTTTTTTTATTGTCTGATTGTACGACTCATCCATGTCAAACAGATCAAGAAGCTTCTCTGTCGCCGCGCGTTTAGAAGCAACTTCGTCAGCGATTCCCTGAACCGAAAACAGCAGCATAATGACCAAGATTACAAATTTCTTCATAGTTGTTTTTCCTTTCCTTTTTCCGAATCTATTATTTTAATTGTTGTTCTATAGTCTCTTGCAATTTCTGTTGAGCTTTAGCAAGTTTTTTATATTTTTCTTGTATCTTGGATATATCTTTGTTGACAATGGCTTTTAACAAGTCTCCTTCAATTTCAGCCACATCCAGGCGCTTGTAGTAGTCAAGGGTTTCTTTTAAATGCGCCAGAACGATCTTTCCGGTTAAAACAGGATGGTTGTTTGTGACATTAGCGTCATCATATTGTGTGCCGTGCTCTAACTCTACCTCCAGCCCCTGCCTGAAGTCTTCGACATCAATATTTATGCCGGCGGTGTTTATAATGGATAGAAGTAATTCAGATTCTTCCTTTGAAACTTCAGGTGTTGTTATTTTTGTCCAGTCACGTAATTTAAGCTCTTTACATACTTTCTGCACTTCTTCTACGGTAATATATTCGGGTAATTTCATAATGTTTTCCTTAATAACCATCCCGGCAGGTGTACAACGCCGTAATATATTGGGGCTTTCCTATTGCATTATT
>JAGLRQ010000040.1 GCA_023136205.1 Candidatus Auribacterota bacterium | reverse complement strand
AATTTTAAAATACCCAGATTAACGGTCGGATGAAACCTTAAACCGCCTTTGTACGGCCCAATAGCGCTGTTCATTTCAATCCTGAAACCTCTGTTTACATGATACCGGCCTTTATCTCCCATCCATGGAACACGGAACATTACAACCCTCTCAGGTTCCACAATACGCTCGAGTATGCTCGCTTTTTGGTATTCCGGATGTTGTTCCAGCACCGGTTCAAGTGATTCCAGTACTTCTTCTACCGCCTGGTAAAATTCCAACTCGCTGGGATTTCGACTCTTTACGAGGTTTAAAACATCTTTGATATAACTCAATTTCTCTTCCTCCTCTTTGAGTTTTTACCTGCTTCCCGCCGCTAAGTATGGGATAAGTTTCCAATAAAAAAGACAAAGATATCCCTACGGCCCGGGACACCTTTGTCTCAATAAAAAAAATATTTCCGCACACCATTGTGCGATTAGGGATATTACGTTACAAAAAAATAAGAACTTTTGTCAAGATTTTTTAAAAGGCAATCTTATCGCTTGACTTAACCACAGCCGCTTTTTAAAATGCTCATTATGAGAATTACCATTGCACAGCTTAATCCTACAGTTGGAGATATCAAGGGCAATATAAAAAAAGCCAGACAGGCAATCACAATAAGTAAAACTAAAAATCCCGACCTTATTGTGTTCCCTGAACTTTATCTGACAGGTTATCCTCCACGGGACCTCCTTGATAGCAAATGGTTCCTGGAACAAGTTAACCAGGCCGAGAAAAAACTAATACAAATCTCAAGGAAAAATCCCGGCATGGGAATTCTTATAGGAACCGTATTGCCCGCGAATAATAAAAAAGGAAAAAAGCTTCACAATGCTGCCATTCTGTTTTATAAGGGAAAAATCATTTCAAAAACTTATAAAACGCTGCTCCCCTCTTACGATGTTTTTGACGAAACCAGATATTTCCAGCACGGCAAAGAAATAAAACCTGTAAAATTCAAAGGAAACAAAATCGGAATTACCATATGTGAAGACGCGTGGAATATTCATACCCCGCTGTTAAAAGAAAGATACCACATTGACCCTGTTAAACTCCTTGCCGCTAAGGGTATCGATTTATTAATCAATATATCGGCATCCCCATTTCATATCGGCAAAGAAAGCCTGCGCCGCAAACTGTTTACAAACCATGCTAAAAAGTACAAGATTCCTGTTGTTTTCGTCAATCAGATAGGCGGAAACGATGAACTTGTATTTGACGGAAGAAGCATGTTTTTTGATAAAAGAGGAAATCTTAACACCATACTCCCCTCTTTTGAAGAAAAGATTAAAACGGTTGATACAGCTTCGAATGAATCAATAAATTATACGCCGCAGAAAAAAATTGAATCCCTGTATAACGCGCTCGTTCTCGGATTAAAAGACTATACTCATAAATGCGGATTTAAAAAGGTAATACTCGGGCTGTCGGGGGGAATTGACTCAGCAGTAACCTGCTGCATCGCGAAGGATGCCCTGGGAAAAGAAAATGTTATTGGAATAACAATGCCTTCCCGGTATTCTTCTATGGGAAGCATCGAAGATTCAAAAAAGCTATCTAAAACTCTTGGAATAAAATTTGAGACAATTCCTATAAAAAACCTCTTTTCAACTTATCTGAGATCACTAAAAAAACAATTTGCCGGCAGAAAATCCAATATCGCGGAGGAAAATATACAGGCAAGAATACGCGGGAACATCTTAATGGCACTTTCGAACAAATTCGGCTATATGGTTTTATCAACGGGAAATAAAAGCGAGGCTGCCGTTGGCTATTGCACGCTTTACGGCGACATGAGCGGTGGTTTAAGCGTTCTTTCGGATGTCCCAAAAACCCTTGTGTATAAGCTGGCAGATTATATAAACAAAGATAAAATAATAATCCCTGAAAAGACAATCACGAAAGTTCCTTCGGCAGAACTGCGGCCAAACCAAAAGGATCAGGACACACTTCCTCCTTATGAGATCCTGGACAAAATAATCGAACTCTACATAGACCGTCATCTCTCAATAAAAGAAATTTCTTCAAAGAGGATACCGCTCAAAACGGTAAAATGGGTGGTTAACGCGATAAACAAGAGTGAATACAAGCGCAGGCAATCAGCTCCCGGGCTTAAAGTTACCTCAAAAGCATTTGGAACCGGCAGACGGATGCCGATAGCTGCTAAATATTCCGTTTAGAGATTATAAACAAACGAAAAAAAATAAGTGGATAAAATGAAATTAAAAGAAGCGCTTCGCGGCATATCTTATGGAATGTATATCGTTTCAACCGAATTCGACGGCAAATTAAGCGGGCAAATTGCGAACGTCTGCAGTCAGCTTACTTCTGCCTCTCTTAAATTCGGAATCTGCCTAAACAAAAAGAATCTCACGTGTGAAATGCTTCAAAAGAGCAAAAAGTTTTCTTTATCTGTTCTCGCTGATGATACTCCCCTGCCCTTTATAGGTAAATTTGGTTTTAGAACAGGCCGCGATATAAATAAATTTGCCGGCACGAAGTATTTCATCTCAGAAAAAACAAATATTCCGGTAGTTACAGAACATTGTATCTCTTATCTCGAGGGCAAAGTCGAAAATGAAATTGAAATAGACAGCCATATATTCTTCGTTGCCGGTATAGTAAACGCGGATATTCTTTCAGCCGCAAAACCTTTAACCTATGCGGACTACCATAATATCAAAGGCGGTAAAACCGCGAAAAACGCTCCAACATATATTGAAGCAACAGAAACAAATAACAAAACAAAGGCAGGTAAAATGAAAAAATTTAAATGCATGGTTTGCGGCTACATTTATGATCCGGAAAAGGGAGACCCGGAGCATAGCATAAAACCAGGGACAGCTTTTGAAGATATTCCTGAAAACTGGACATGCCCTGTATGCGGCGCGCAAAAAGATCAGTTTGAAGAAATATAGATTTAAATAAAAAGGAGAGAAAAATGAAATTCGCGGACTACATCAAAACACAGGAAGCCGAGGGAAAAGAAAAACACGTCCCGGCAATTGATGTAAAAGAATGTTCCTCCTGTAATGAGCTTATAGTAACTGTTCAGGTGGGAAAGGAAGTAATGCACCCAAGCACAGTCGAACACCATATTAAGTATATACAGCTTTTTGGTGAAAAAAACGATAATAAGTTTGTCCACATCAGCACCATGGAACTGGGTGAAGAAAACACACTTCCCCGGGGAAAAGTAAATATTAAGAAAGGCGCCTTTAAAAATATCATCGCTCTTTCTTTCTGTAATATACACGGTATATGGGAAAACAATCTGGAGGTAAAAAATGGCTAATTTAAAAGGAACAGAAACAGAAAAAAATCTTATCGCGTCATTCGCGGGTGAATCACAGGCAAGAAACAGGTACACCTATTACGCTTCAGCGGCGAAAAAAGAAGGTTATATGCAAATCGAAGCGATATTGCAGGAAACCGCGGATAACGAAAAAGAACATGCTAAAAGATTTTTTAAAATTTTAGTTAAGGAACTTGGCGCGCAGGAACCTGCGGCATCTAAGGTCGAAGCCGACTACCCTGTTTCACTTGGAAATACGCTTCAGAACCTTAAATCCGCGGCTGCCGGTGAAAACGAAGAGCACACTAAACTTTACCCCCAAGCGGCAAAAACAGCCGATGAAGAAGGATTCCCGGAAATAGCAAAGCAATTCAGAGAAATAGCAGAAGTCGAAGTCGCGCATGAAAAAAGATATTTGAAACTTGCCGCTAACATCGAAAGCGGTACCGTATTTAAGAAGAGCGGCAAAGTACTCTGGAAATGCAGAAACTGCGGATACATTCACGAAGGCGCCGAGGCCCCTGACGAATGTCCGGCCTGCCTGCATCCACAGGCTTACTACGAAGTGCTATGCGAGAACTATTAAGCTGTTACAAGGCGAAAAAGCTCACAATAAAAAAAAGGCTGGCTGATTTTCAGTCCACATGGAAAAAAGCGGATAAAAAAATCTTCGCGGAGCTTTGTTTCTGCCTGTGCACGCCGCAGTCAAAAGCCGTAATGTGTGATAAAGCAATTTCCTCTCTTGAAGAAACCGGGGTTCTTTTCAACGGAAGCTTTGCTCAAATAAGCCCCGCTCTCAAAATAAACGGCGTAAGATTTCACAATAATAAAACAAGATATATTATTGAAGCCCGAAATCTGTTTGCTAAGAAAAACCGCCTGTGTATTAAAAATAAAATTAACACCTTAAATATTGATGAAACACGCGGCTGGCTGGTAAAAAATGTAAAGGGCCTTGGTTATAAAGAAGCAAGCCACTTTCTAAGAAATATCGGACAGGGAAAAAATCTCGCTATTCTTGATATTCACATCTTAAGAAACATGCTTAAACTGAAAATTATCAAAAAAATCCCAAAAATTATTTCTAAAAAAGAATATCTCTCTATGGAGAAAAATTTAGAACGCTTTTCAAAAAAAGCAGGCATCCCTATGGATGAGCTGGATTTACTTTTCTGGTCGATGGAAACAGGAACGGTTTTTAAGTAATAAAAGCAGTATCTAGTATCTTGTATCTAGTGAATAGTTAAAAAAAAATAACCACAGATGAACACAGATTGACACAGATAAAAATAAGAAAGAAATAAAAAAGATAACTATTAAGAAGACGCGGTGAATATTCCCTCCCTCTCCGCCAGTCCTTTTAAACACATCATCAAATTCCCACACAAATCATCCAAGCCCCATCCCAAGCACATACAACATCACCTTGCTACAGCTAATATCAGTTATCACCACATGTAAATGTTCCCCTTTCCCTCAAATTATGTGTTGGAAACCCCCGCGTCTTCGTTTTTCTTTCCAAAACGGCGGGGGGTGGAGCTAAAGAAAATGGGGAAAGTCCCAAGCAAGCGAAGCGAGCGCGTGGACTGTCCCTTTTTTCTAACACTATGTGGCCATTTAGCATCTACAAACTTTTATATCCAAAACCAAGATATGTCTGGACCCAAGTTAGAATACTTCATGAAACTGAAAAGGCTGTCCTTGTTGAAAATGTAGAGAAAACCTGGATACCGAAATCCCAAATTCGAAAGATTAGGTTAAGGAATAATGTGTTTGAGATTTACGTTAGGGAGGGGTTGTTTGGGTGATTGGGTGTTGTGTCATCGGAATTTTGTAGTAGTGCTTGATCCAGAAGCTTTAATTCAGGGCTAGGCTTGAATTTTATATTGACGATCATATGCTCTCCCACTTAAAATGTGGTAGTTGAGCATATATAAAAAAATAGATGGAAAATGTTATATTAGAGAAAATTTCTTATATATCAGTAATGTTAAGCTAGTTGCAGGCGGTCAGCTTAACAGAACGAGAGGATAGATCATGAAAAAAGGTGAATTAGTAACAACTGACAATACGAGGAAGAAACTATTGACCAGCGAGGAAAGCTCTCTTTTGTCAAAGGAATTTGCGAATGTACGAGAGGAAGTCAAAGATTGCCCTTATCTTAAAGAGGCATTAAAGGTATTGCCTGTTAAGGGTTATAGGAGCGCTATCGGGGCATATTGGAATGCGGTAGTAGATGACTTACGCCAAAAGATACTCCACCGAAGCATCGATCTTTTCAATAAAGAAATGACCCCGAAGAAAAAAATCGAGAAATATGAGGACTTCCAGGATCATGTTACAGAACATGACCTTATAGAGGGTGCATATAAAATTGGGGTTCTCGGTTGGGAGGGGCGAAAATTAATGCACCAAGCCAGGGAAACACGGAACATGTTCTACGGACACCCAAAAACTTCCGACCCTAACCTTATAAAGGTCCTTAACTTAATTTCTGATTGCAACAAATATGTTTTATCTGAAGACTTTCCTCCATCAATCATTGATATCTCTACTTATTTGTTTCAGATGGATAGCAGCTCTTATAACCGTAATGAAATTGCAATAGAGCAGGCATTTTCAGATCTCCCCTCAATTTACAAAACCGAATTATCTAATCGCTTTTTTACCACATATGTGGGTGCAAAAATTTCAAGTGAATTGCGGGGTAATATTGAATTCTGCGCTCCTACACTATGGTATACTATAACGAAGGAAGACAAAAAGCAGATAGGCAAGAGATTTGATAAACTAATTATCGACGGAGACAAAGACAAAATTAATAGAGGTCTTGCCTACATAAACCTAGTACAGGGTTTGATGTATGTAAGTGTCGCGAGTCGTAAAATGCTGATAAACCCTATTGTTAAGAATTTACACGCGGCACTCGATAACTGGCCTGAAGAAGAGAAATATATAAAAGAGTTGGAGCCTCTTTCTAAGTTTATTCCTAACTCTTCTTTGAGCATGTATGTTAAGGCTATTATAAAAACATTTGTTGGTTGTAAAGGAACAAGCATGCGTTTTGCGCGCACCGACTTTTATTCTGATGGTGCAGCACCCTACATAAAAAAAATGTTTCATCATTTTGACATAAAGGCCACAGAGATATTCGTTGATACAATCCAGAATGATCCACAGCTTAAAAGGAGAATCAAGGAGGCTGGGCAACTACGTCGGTTAAGAATTCTTGGGAACATTTTATTAGAAAACAATATTGGGTCTGAGAAGGCATTAGCATTTATTGAATTGTTGTGTGACGAACATCGAGAGATAAAATTTTATGATCGCATTTTTCCCAAAAAGAAAAAAACAGAGCCAGACACCTAATTAATTTATTGACGACACGCTCAATAAGAAAAATAATTTGAACCTCCATTTCAATCTTTTTACTTCTCGTACCCCAAATTCTTAATAATATTTTCTTTATATTGATCTAATCCATGAGGTTTTGCCAGACTTTTAACCCATTTTAACATTTCGCCTGGTGTTTTCACTTTTCTTAGCATTTTAACAATAAACGCAGCAAAAAAACCTAAAACAGCTACTAAAATTAACGCCCATCGTGTAATTAAATCTCCGGATTTAGCTATTTTCCCGGATTCATTAAACAATATAATTTTACCCGCATGATCGTATTGGAAAATTATGCGCTTTCCCCATATCTTTAAATTAATATTCAATGGCACTAAAGTAACTGGATCTTTAAAGTTGGTAACTCTATAAGCTCCGCTTGGAAGTAACTTTTCAAACTTTTCTTTAAAATCTTTATCTCCTATCATCGGTTGTCCAAATGTATATACCCCACCAATGTTTTGACATGCATCTATCGATACAAGCTTAGCTGCGGCAAGGGCGGCTAGAGCCCCTCCCAGGCTATGCCCTGCAATCCATACAGGTTGATTGTTGTCCTGATAATTTTTAACTGCTGTCACAATATCCTTCCAGACAGCTTTAAGCGCCCGTAAAAATCCGTAATGGACTTTCCCCAGTTCTGTTTTTGTCTGGCACGCTAATATATCTGTGAATATATCTTCGTTCTTTGTTTCTTCCGTGCCTCGAAAAGCAATTAATATCATATCAGCTTTTTTAGCAATAAAACCCTGGGTTTCTTTTTTATCTAAGGGGTAAACATCCGAGAATCCCCATTCTTCTTTAAGAATCTTTTCATATTCCGCCTGAGATTTGTAGGCTAATTCTGATGCTTCAGCAAGTACCAAAGCATTTTTAAATGAAAACTCTTTTGTGTTTGGATTAAAATCAAAATTCATGATAGGTATTTTAGCATGGAAGAAAAGTGGTTACAATAGGAAGGAGAGTAAGGAAATCTTTCAATAATATGGAAAGTGTCACTAATTATCCCGGCTAATCTCTATTGGGCAATTAAGTATCGTGTCCCCGAAACTGCGATCACACATTTGTCTCTTGATAATCTTTAACCACTTTGTCATAGGCTGCTTTTATTTCCTCTATTTCATCCAAGGTCTCATTAGGCTCTGGAAATCCAAGTTTATTTACGCCATTTTCCTTTGCCTGTAAGTAAATCTCTTTGGCAACATATAGGGTTAATAATCTTATAGGAGGTTCGAAAAATTTCGGAACCTTATGAAAACGATGCAATATCTGGGCACAAATAACAAGATTAGACTTCTGCAGACTAGACCATGATCCGTGCAATTCAGAGCTACATGGATCTATAACCCATCGATAAATTCGCTCTAATCCAGTTTCCAATGCTAAATCACGAATGTTTTTTGTAGTCCATCCTTTTAAATCAATTGGCATCATTTCTGCTATCAAACCTCCACCAATATCTTGGGCGATCTGATCAATATTCTTACCATCTAAAGACTTGCCGTATAACAACGTATCTTGTAAATGAAGCATCAACAATTTATCTTTCCCTTGAGAGTAATTCTTAAAATTTCTAAATTCTTCATCAGTGGCCTTATTCGCAAAATAAAAGAACAATATAGTTGTTTCACCGATGCACCGCAACATGAGCCCAGAGAGATCTCGATTCCATAAAAACGGATTCGCGGCAAATGATATATACAAGCGAACAACTCTTGAAAAAAGTCCAAGTAATATTTCATCCTTAAACGGATCGAATAAATCGTATTTATACTGCTGAGCAATTTTATCAAGATATTTCATCATTCTTATACAGTTTGTCCAAATTCGCTCTTGCAAAGATTTCATTTTCCCCACATCAATATCATCACCACTATCCAATGACTTTTTTACGGGATGGCAAGGCACTAAGTTATAATTATGTCTCCAAAAATATTTCGGCCACACCTTCTTCTGATATATGTCGTTTATCATATACTGGCTATTCATTATTACCCTTGCATGCTGTTGTATAGAATACCGCTCCTCCTCACTGCATCCGGTAGGGTATCGTGTAAGCATATCGATCTCCTTTTCGTCAAGGGGTATCTTAACCAATCCATGTTTTATTGCTCTTGTAAATGGCATCATCCGTATATGTCCGGCATATAAATCTTTTGCCTTAATAAGTCTTTTGAGGGAATTAGCCAACCTTGCGAGTTCAGTCTCAAAGTTTATATTATCAGCCTGTTTGTGCTCATCAAGAATCATCCAACTTGCAGGGCTATCTGGATATAAGCTTAAAATGCCACCGATGGGTTTATAAAATGCCTCGTAAATCAACTCCTGTTTTGATAATGCGAATTTTTTGCGGGCATCTTCAGGGATTAGACCAAAATCTGAAATCAATCCAAACAAATGGATACCTTTTCCAACAGCATCCAATTCATCTAAAAAATGTTCATAAATTTTGTGCCATGGCTTATCTTTATATTCCTCAGCGAGCAAATCTATCCAAATATGCTCCGGCATCAAATCTCGCTCCCAATCAATTAGGTCAACTTTCATATCGGCAGGCATAGAACGAAGCATCCGCCCATCACGTTTATGCTTGTTTATTGATGAAAAACGTTTTTGCTTTTTATTCTTATTTGACATACCGACTCACATCATCTTGACGATTAACTTACAATAAAATTAATCGCGTTTTTAAAAATTCCGGTAAAGGTAAAGGTAAAGGTAAAGGTAAAGGGGACAGCGCCTTTTTCTGCCGGTTTCTATCTTTTCTTACTTGGTCTCCCCTGCCATACATGACCGCATGATTTTCTTTTGCGGTTTATATACTGCGAGTACCTCATAGCAAGGATATTGAATGCCTTTGAAAAAGATTCTTTATCGTTTGGAGTTCCAAGGGCAATTCCGCAATTCCGGGGACAGAACACTTAACTATCTTTCCGACTAGGTCCCGGTTTATTTTTTCGCAGGTAATCGGGTGACACAACACTTAATTACCCTTTTTCCCTACAACCACTTCCACCCTCCGCCGATTAAAAATTGTTTCTCCTTTTTTGATGTGATAGCACGAAAGAAAATCTCACCCTGCTCTTTCAGTATTTTCTTGAAAGGGTAAAGGGGACAGCGCCTTTTTCTGCCGGTTTCTATCTTTTCTTACTTGGCCTCCCCTGCCATACATGACCGCATGATTTTCTTTTGCGTAGTAGAAAAAATTAGTAGAAAAAATTAAAAAATTAGGGACAGACACCTATTTCCTATTCGCTTCCCACATCCCCTTCTTCCTGCAACTTATCTTCCTTAATTTTCTTACTTACTTTCTCAGCTATTAAATCAGTTGTATCTTCAACAATATCATTCACCGGTGCGAATAACCAGGTGAAAAATCGTTCTATGAGTCCGGGGTTTTTGTTGTTCATAACACATAACTCATTTTATAGAAACATCTTGGGGTTTCGTTTCTAGTCATACTTCCATAGCCTTTTTATAAAACCTCTGAAACGCCCTGCTCCAATTTTTCTAATTGCATTAATGTTTCTTCAAAACTGCCCGATATGCCAAGCATATTGGATATTAATTCGTATTGTGTTTGATCGCCAGTTTCATTAGATAAAATTTCTTTAATTTTTTCTAAAGTATCAGCGTTAGATATTTTTGCCATATCACGCCCAAGAAGCCTAATTCCTGCCAGCTGGTTATCAAACCCTTCTTCCTCGAGTAACGAACTCTCTTTTTCATATAAACGAGATTCAATTCCAGCATCTTCATAGTTTTTCATAATGAATAATAAATCTTTTGCATCTTTTTGCCGTTCGGGGGAATTTCTTTCACTCCATGATATTAATTTCATTATTGCCAGCCCTGGAATCGTGGGCATTTTTACATCAAGTATCGGGTTATCACGAAGTCTAAGGGTAATAGCATGTTTGTAGATTTCCTCAAAGCCAAAAGTACTCATAATGACTTCACATTCCGGAGGCCATTTTACTTCTTTATTCTTGCCGGAAATAGGGCCAAAGGGAACTATGTCAATAAGGGTATCATTGTAAGCATATCTTTGTTTTTGCTTTTCTTTAGAAAATTTACTGGTGGCAAGCAAGGCATCTGTTAAGGTTTTGTATTTCTCCCAATCTGGTACCAGCACAGCTATATCTATGTCTTCAGTAACTCGAGGGGATCTAATATCATAATGGTACTCAAGTATACAATCCCTTGCTTTTGCTCCAATAAGGAAAAAAGGAATGCTTAAATCATCCGCAATCTTTTTTACTTCAGAAAGGGCATCAGCAAAAGATGGCTCAATCTTCTTTGATATATCGGAAAATATGTTGTTCATAAATCATCCTTGCCGTTTCAATGTTTCTCCGGTCACCTGTTGCCATAAGATCCGCGTAAACAAGAATTGGATGTACAATATCTTGAAATTCATTTTGCCCAATTTGTTTCCAAAAACATTTGAAAATTTCTGTTTCACCATGGATATCTTTTTTTAATCTATTTGCTATTACTAAATCTTTGAGATAATTTTGTTTTACATAGATAATAATATTCTGTGGTTTTAAATATTTCGTTAATCTAGCAGCAGCAACTTCCCCGCCCCATTGAGCATGCTTATAATTAAGATTTTTTTGTTTCCACCAACCTAAGACACCCTCAAAACGGCCTATTAACAGTTTTGGCCTTAATTTTTCTTGATATCCAACAACCCATCGATTTAAAAGTTGTTCTTTTTGGACCAATTTAAACTTATGTTTTCCCATCTCTAAGAGAAAACCAAAATTTCTTAAATCACGCATTATCCATCCAATATTTCCAAGAGCAACACCTGCAGTATCAGCAATCTCACGATATGTTTTATTTACTAAATTTGGATCGCATAGGAAAGCGAAAACCACTCTAAGGCCTGTGGGCCTAAAAGCTTGTTTAACCGGAACCTGTATAAAAGCTTCAGGAGGTTTATTTCCTATTACAAAAATATAAACGGGAGGCCGATTAATATAAGCATTTCCAGCTGTATCAATGAATTCTATTCCATTCTGCCTTAATTGATTTGCAATATGTTCTCTAGTATAATTTGTAACAAGCATAAGTGGATAAGGAAGCTGATTTTTTAGATTCAACAATTGACCAATTGTTGCTGTATTGATGTTTGTTTTTATCTCAACACAAAAGCGAATTTCTTTGCCATCGAGGTTTATCTGCAGTGTTCTATCCACTCTTACATTTTGGTCCAAATATTGCTCTGCAGCATTGTCAACGATAAAGTCAACTGGCCTATCTAGATTTTTTCTAAAGGCAGCCAAGGCAGCTTGAAAAACTTCATTTTCTGTATATTTGTCAATCATATATCACCTCAATCTGTTCAAATAATTGATATGTTCATCTATTGTGAACATATCTTATTTTTGAACAAAAGTCAAATGATAGTTATTATTTCACCATATCCCAGAATTGTTCAATTTATTCTAATGTTCATTATTAATGAACAAGCAATATATTTGAACAAAACATACAACTACCTTGTGTTTCCCATATAACCTTTCAAGCCGTTCCTATTTCCGGGTTTGTTGTTCCGGGGAGTATAAATTGGGGGGGTGTATTTTGCCGGTTCTCTAATGAAAAGGAAAAGGAAAAGGAAAGGAAAAGGGGTCAACTCCCTTTTCTTAAACAGGAGCCTTAGGACACCTAGGATCTGGATAATAATGTTTATCTTCTCCGAAGTGCTTAATAGCCTCTCTAACGCACCTTCCGGGAGAATAGTGACATGCAGCAAGGTCTTTACAATCTCTGCATGGCCCATCGGGAAATAGTTCTTTCGGCGGATAGGATATGCTTTTTGCCTCTGGAGAATTCCACATCTCCATGATCGACTGCTCCGTAAGGTCACCCATAATATAGTGACGCTGATAGTACAGCTCTTCACACATGGTAACTTTGCCATCGGGCAGGAGAGCAAAATTTTGCCTGCCGCCACTACAAAAAGACCTCTCGTCCCAGCTCTTCTCCCGTTCGATAACGGAAACTTTTTCGTAGGGTTCGAATACATCTCCTGGATTAAAACTTATATCGGGCCTCGATTCAAATATCTTTTCTGATGCCTCGAGTATAACTTTATACTCTTCATTACTGATTGGAAATTTGCTTTTGTGTTTAAACCTGGAAATAGAATAGGGTGACTGAGTTACACGGTATATATTCTTTTTTGTTGCTAAAAAGCGCATAAGGGGCTCTACTTCTTCGAGTGTATATGATGTTATGACCGTGTTCGTTCTTACGCCTATCGCCGCTTCTTCTAAGTAATCGAGTGTCTTAAGTATCTTTAGTCCATAGCCTTTTAGGCCTACAACTTTATCTATAACCTTTGGGGTTAGGGCATCTATGCTTATTTGTATCGTTTTCAAGCCAATAGCTTTAAGCCTTTTTACATCCTCTCTCGAGAGTGGATATTTGGTAGGCAAATTAACCTCCAACCCCAGTTCAAACAGCTTCTCCAGAAGAGGAAAGAAATGTCTATAGCTAACGGGTTCTCCTCCGGAAAGATCTATTGTGTGCATACCAAGCCTTTTCGCCTCTTCCATTATTTCCTGTATTCTCTTGAATTCAAGGGCCTTTATATTATCCGAATATGATTCCGTGCTATAGCAGTAGGAACACTTCTGGGTACAATCCAACGTTGGCATAAAGAGCATCTGGAGAGGTATTCTGAGCCTCGGGTCGTCAATATTTTCGATTTCTTTGGGAACAATAAGAGTGCTTATTTCGGGGAGGTCTCTTCTTCCTAATGTCTTTGAATCCACCTTGTTCAATATTTGGTGAACCTGAAGATCCGGGCCGAGTTTACTCTTCAACATAGCTTGAAGCACCTTCCCAATCTCACGGTCAGGTTTAGTACCGAAAAATAGTTCGCTCCAGTTCCGGACGACATCGTCTATCTCCATAGAACCATCCATCAGTCCGAGGAAGACAGCCAATTCAGAATTAATTGTCTGCAGAAAATCACTCAATTCAGATTCAACAGGATTTTTTACATAAATGATATTTCTATCAACATCACATCTCATGCCGATATCGTGGTGCAGTTGATATCTCATTATAATTCTCCTGATATTTAATTTCGGGGCGGCAGATCTCTTTTAACCAGTAAGAAGCAACTCTACTTCTTTCGAACTGCTGGTGCATTTGTTATTGTTAAGATATTATCAAGTATGTTTTCTCTACTAATTTGAATAGCAGGTTGAACTACTTGCGTTGTTTTCTTAGAAGTTCCAGTACTACATGTATAGCAGCCTCCTCTACAGCCTCCGGTGCAATAAGAACCACAACTTTCAGTCGCCGTGTTATAGCTTAGGTTAAGGCCACTAGCAATAGTATATCCGTTTTCCTGCAAGAGAGCTTTAATTTCGTTCAGATCGAACTTCCGTTTTTTTTCCATATAGACCTCCTTTTAATGAGCCGCCCCAAATAACGTACATTAAAGATAGTAATAAAATAAATACATAATAAAGCTCTGGAATAAGCCTACATCTAAAGACCTTCCTGTCTTACGTTAGCAAAGTTTTGTATTTTGTGCAAACCAACTATTAGTATAAAATTTATCTTATCTTTTATTTGGCTTTTTCACAACTGTTTGTTGAACAACTACACTATCAATGAATCAATACGGAGCTATACAGATGGAAAAGGGGGTCTGGAAAAAGGGGGTGGAAAAGGGGGTCAACTCCCTTTTCTTATTTCTCTATTGTTTTTAATTTGTGTCGATTTGTGTTCATTTGTGGTTAAAAAATGAGGTTTTTAAAATCTACTTTATGTTTTTTCTCTGCGTTCTCTGCGTCCAATTTTATTTTTTCTTTTTTCCCTGCCTCATATCATATGCCAGAATCATCGCTTCCGCTATTTCCTTCATGGTTTTGCGGTTATCCATGGCAAACTTTTGTATCTTGTTATAGGCTTCCTGCTCTGTCAATTTTTCTTCTTCCATCAACATGCCCTTTGCTCTTTCGATTCTTTTTCTTGATTCAAGCTCTTCCTGTATAACCCTAGTTTTTACCATAAGTTCGGTGTTTTCAATCGCGACAGCGGCCTGATGGGCTATAGTCTTGAGGATATTGATTTCGCCGTAAGAAAATTCATGAGGGACCGGAGTATAACAATTTATAACGCCTATAACCTTTCCCTTAACCGTAAGAGGCACACAAAGCAGAGACTTTAAACCCTCATTTTTAGCCATATCATGATATTTGTATTCTTTTTCCAAACCGACATCTTTTACTGAAATTGGCTTGTTTTCTTTCGCGACCTTGCCTGAAATCCCTTCGCCTATTTTAATTGGGGGTTTTTTATTATATTCATCACTTACGCTCTGGGTTGCCCGTATTGTAAGCTCTTTCTTTCGCTCGTCAATAAGCATTAAAGTACATATATTTGAGTTCATCACCTGGGCGGTAACCGCGACTATAAGTTTAAGAATGTCTTCAAGATAATTATCTGAAGCAATCGCCTTGCTTATTTTAAACAGGGCTTCAAGCTGTTTCTCATTTTCTTTCATATCAAAATCCCCAAAATATTATTTTTTAACATCTAGATAGCAGATTCCTTTTTGTTCAAGGACATCCGCGTTCAGGCACATCGGCCGGCCTGATTCAATACTGTCGGAATCTATTACTTTTACAGCCTGAGAAAATAATTTTTCAACAGGTATCAAAGAAGCCAGCTTATTTTTAGTGTTATTAAAAAAACATCTGTTTATCGCGCTGTCTTTTTTATCCGGAAAAACAGCAAGATATAACATATCTACCTCAACAAGGTCATTAAAAAAATGCGTTCCCAGAGATATATCCGGAATCAGGTTTTCATCCATAGCCGCGACTTCACATATAACAGAAACGGTATCTATCTCCGCAAATGAAACGGGCACACCTAAAGAAGGCGTGGTGGTTCCCCACCTCCCCGGGCCGATAAGCATAATTTTGGGTATTTTCCCCTTGTCTTTGAGATGGGTAATTCGTCCGATTAAACGAGCAACGGAATATCTGTCTGTTATCTTCATTTTACTATAAACTTCAGGAACAACATAAATAATTCTGTCAACTGTCGTAGAAATACTGCTGCCGATAATCGGCCCTCTTGTTTTCAGCAATACCTGCTCGTCCTTTATAGATACCGGGGCCTTGACTTTCCGCAGATTTCCTTTTATCTGAAACGGCCTGCATTGAAGCAGGTTTATATTATAATCCTGCCAACCGTCCAGAAAATTCGCCGTGAATTCCACATCCACGGGATGATTATAAGCTTTTTGAAGAATCTTAAGCATTTTCCCCATATCCCCGACAAACCCTGTGCCTGATAAAAGCTCGTCAAAAGTCAAAACCCATGAGAACACATTTTTTGTTCCGTATTCTCTGGCTTTCCTTTCAACTTCCTTATCGCGGGAAGCAAACATCTTAGGGTCAAATTCAGGAGCTCCCCGCACTACCTCCTCAAAATCTTTCGTTACATAACGGTTATCATGTAAGTCAAGAACATCCACACGATGCTGAGAGTATTTTCTAACATCCGCAAGGCTTCCTTCCGGGCGTCTGTCCGGCGAATTTAAAGCCACCAGCCGTGTATAATCATCGCCGCTTCTGTCAACAGCCCGGGTCCCCAAACCAAAAACCAGACGGATCATTCCTTCTTCCGGTTTAATTTCATTGCTCCATACATAGGGATTAAATGAAAACCCAACACCCGCAACCTGAGGAAAATACTGATCCCCATATATAGAGCCAGAAACCCTCTGTACTAAAATAGCCATTTGTTCATCTCGATCCAGCAGGTTCCAGCGCGCCCGGTAAGCTATCGCCTCTTTGCTCATTGTGCTCGTATAGACTATTCTAACAGCTTCTATAAATTTCTCCAGACGTTCTTCGGGTGTTCCCTGATTCGCGCAAAAAACACTCTCGTACTTTCCGGAAAAAGCGTTTCCATACGCATCCTCAAGAAGGCTTGAAGACCTGACTATAATGGGAGACTGCCCAAAATAATCGAGCATCTCAATAAATTGATTTTTAATGTAGTCCGGGAACTTACCGGAAAGCATACGTTGTCTGACTTCCATAAACCCATTAAAGGATGTACCCTCTCTTTTTATTCCGCGCCTTGCCCACCAGCAGCCGTTTTCAATAATATACGTATAAAATACATCCGACCCGATAAAAAACGAATCGTGATATTCAAGTTTGTCATGTAAATCTTTATCTTGATTCTTCACTATAGACCGCGCAAGCAGCATCCCGAGAGATTTGCCGCCGATCAGGCCTGTACCTATCATCCGTTTTCCTATATTAACCACATCTTTCAGGTTAAAATATTTCTCTATAAGAGACAGAACCCGCGGGTCTCTTGAAACCACCATTCGGATAAGGCGGCTAAACAGGGTTTTTTGTCTCGAGTCTTTCGGCTTTTCGTTAGCGCCCGAGTCAACAATCTCCTGCGCTTCTGTAAAGCTTCGGGCCCAGATATCATAACGGTTTATCGTAAAATCAAGCCACGGGTGGGAAACTGACCCGAGTATCTCCGCGATTGCCGCGCTCCTTACTTCCGGAATAAACCTGTCACCATCCCACTTATGAGGCATATACATTGTTTTAGAATGCCGCTCATATACTTTAAGAGGATAGACATAAAATTCGCTTTTTCTACGATAAATATCAAGAACCACCTGCGCGGTGCTGTGTATGGCATCAACGGCATATGAAGAATGATGATTCCTTAAAAGCCCGAAATACGCGACCGTATCAAAGGTATATAGATAAGGACACGTAAGCATAAAGAAGTTTCCCAGCATACGGTCACTGTACCAGTCAACCGCAAGCTCGGAAAGAGAATCAAAAACATAACAGGCGCCATAACCGAATTTTTCAATAACATCAAAAATTTCGGCAATAAATTTTTCAAAGCCGGCCTCCGGATGAATTTCATAAACATGAGCAGAAACACCCTTAGGAATAAGATACTCGTGATCGGCAAAGCGAAAATAAATTAGATCCCGGCCCTGCATATGAGCCTTTTCGCAGAAAGGATGGACAAATGGAATATAATCCCCTACAGTATCTACCTGGAAAACGACATTATCACCCGGACATATCCCCCGTAAAATACTATCCAAATCCGGAAGTCCTGTACTAAAGTTCTCATCCATATAAACACACCTTACCCTAAAAGAAATTTATCAATTGCTTCCGCGCATCTTCTGCCTTCATTAATAGCCCATACAACAAGAGACTGGCCCCTTCTCATATCGCCGGCAGAAAAAACATTTTTTATGGAAGTCATAAAATTTTCATTGGTTTTTACATTTCCACGCTCATCTTTTTCAACACCCAGATTATCAACCAGCCCGCCATGAGAAGCATGTAAGAAACCCGCGGCAATTATTACAAGGCCGGCATCAATTTCAAACTCGCTGTCCGGTATTTCTTTCATTAATGAACAGCCTTTTTTATCGGCCTTAGAGAATTCAACCTTCTTGCATATAATCTTGCTAACCCTGCCATTTTTACCTGTAAAATTTTTAGTTAATAGAGACCAATACCTTTCTCCCCCTTCTTCATGGCTGGTGGACGTTTTTAATATCATTGGATAAGACGGCCAGGGGTAGTCATCAGTACGGCACCCCTCCGGCTTTGGCATAATCTCTATCTGAACAACACAATTTGCTCCCTGCCTATGTGCCGTTCCAACACAATCCGAACCGGTATCCCCGCCGCCAATAACAACTACCTTTCTACCCTTTGCATCTATTAAATCTTCCGAAAAGTTTTCCCCTGAAACCCTTTTATTCTGCTGTGTCAAATAATCCATCGCGAAATGAATGCCTTTTAGGCCCCTTCCTTCTATCTTTAAATCTCTGGGAACCCGGGAACCACCGGCAAGACAAACAGCATCAAATTCTTTAAGCAGCTTAGGAACTCCATAATCAATTCCAACATTAACACCGGTAATAAACTTAATTCCTTCTTTTTTTAAGATGTTTATACGTCTGTCTAAAATCCACTTTTCAAGCTTAAAATCAGGAATTCCATATCTTAGTATACCCCCTATCTTTTCAGCTTTTTCAAAAACGACAACACTATGGCCATATCTGTTAAGTTGATCCGCGCTCGAGATTCCTGCCGGGCCTGAACCCACAACAGCAATTCTTTTACCGGTTCTGGATCCGCATACTCTATGTTTTACAAATCCTTTTTTAAAAGCATACTCAATAATCGCAAGCTCGTTTTCCCTTACAGTTACCGGATCATCATTTGCTCCCAGCACACACGCGTATTCACACGCGGCCGGGCAAACTCTCCCGGTTATTTCCGGCAAATTGTTCATCGCGTCAAGAAGTCTATATGCCTTTTCCCAATGTCCGTGGAACATAAAATCATTCCATTCCGGGATATAGTTTCCGACAGGACAACCCCAATTACAAAAAGGGGTCCCGCAATCCATACAGCGGGATGCCTGTTCCATCGATTTCTTATCGGAGGGTATTTGAAATACCTCCTTATAATCTTTAACACGTTCACAGACAGGCCTGAAATCTGAAGCCTGCCGTTTAACTTTTAAAAACCCTTTTGGATCACCCATCGGATATCTCTGTTAACCCCAATTTTTCATCTGTTTTTTTAGTTTCCAAAATCCGCTTATACTCAACGGGAATTACCTTAACGAAACTTTTCAAACTCTTCTTAAAATCCCCCAAAATCATTTTTGCCTTTTCGCTTTGAGTATATTTATAATGATTATGAACAAGTTCATGTATCGCTGCCTCATCCTCATCATCAACCACATCAATGTTAACCATATTTATATTGCATCTACTTTCAATCATGTTGTCTTCATCAAATACATACGCGATACCCCCCGACATGCCCGCGGCAAAATTTCTACCGGTTTTTCCCAATATCACAATTCTCCCACCCGTCATGTATTCACAGCCGTGATCCCCAACACCCTCAACAACAGCATTAACTCCCGAATTCCTAACGCAAAATCTTTCACCGGCGATACCTCTTATGTATGCCTCACCGCTTATAGCTCCATAAAAACTTGTATTGCCTACTATAATATTTTCGTGAGCCTTGTATTTAGAACGTCTATCCGGATAAATAATTATCTTCCCTCCTGAAATACCTTTGCCTACGTAATCATTGGTTATACCTTCCAGTTCAAAAGTAACACCCTTTGTAAGCCAGGCTCCGAAACTCTGGCCTGCCACACCAGTGAATTTAAAATAAATAGTGTCGTTCGGGAAACCTTCTTCGCCGTAAATCCTGCAAATTTCCCCACTCAACATTGCTCCGGTAGATCTATCAGTATTGCAAATGCTAATCTCTTCGCGTATCTGTTCCCTGTTCAACAAACTTCTGCGCGCCAGTTTGATAAGCCTGCGATCAAGAACATTATCAATACCATGATTTTGCCTTTTTTTACAAAACGTACCTACTCCCTCTTTAATATCAGGTTTATACAGAATATTTGAAAAATCAATCTGTGAAGCTTTCCATGGAATTATATCTTTGTTTACTTCCAATAAATCCGTCCGGCCAATCATGTCGTCCAGGTTTCTTATTCCAAGAGAAGCCATGATCTCGCGAAGTTCCTGGGCAACAAAGTTCATATAGGTAACAATGTATTCCGGCCTTCCGCGAAACCTGCTCCGTAAAATAGGATCTTGAGTGGCTACACCCATAGAACAGTTATTTAAATGGCAATGTCTTAACATCACACAACCAAGAATAACCAGACAGGCAGAACAAATTCCATACTCCTCCGCGCCAAGAAGAGCCGCTATAGCAACATCCCTTCCGGTTCTTATTTGTCCGTCAGTCTGCAAAACTACTCTGCTGCGAAGATTATTTAAAACGAGGGTTTGATGAGTTTCTGACAGGCCAAGTTCCCACGGAAGGCCCGCGTGCATTATTGAGCTTCGCGGAGATGCTCCTGTCCCGCCATCACTGCCGGAGATCAGAATCATATCCGCGCGTCCTTTCGCGACGCCTGCCGCGACAGTTCCAACTCCGATTTCAGACACAAGTTTTACACTTATCCGGGCTCTCGGATTTACATTTTTCAGATCAAAAATCAGCTGTGCAAGATCTTCAATCGAATATATGTCATGATGAGGCGGTGGTGAAATAAGTGTCACACCCGGAGTAGTATATCTCGTGCTTGCTATTGTCACACTAACCTTATGGCCCGGAAGCTGGCCTCCTTCACCCGGCTTAGCCCCCTGAGCGATTTTTATCTGTACTTCATCAGCATTAACCAGATAGTTTGTTGAAACACCGAATCTGCCGGAGGCAACCTGTTTTATCGCGCTTCTTTTTGAATGTCCGCTGCGCAGAGATACAAATCTTGACGGATCCTCCCCTCCTTCGCCGGTGTTGGATTTTCCCCCAATCCTGTTCATCGCAAGGGCAATACTTTCATGGGCATCCTTACTTATTGAGCCAAAGCTCATAGCACCCGTAACAAACCGGCCAAAAATATTATGTATTGACTCAACTTCATCTATCGCAACAGGGTTAACCTTTTTGAATTTCCATAAACTTCTTAAAGTCGCGGGGTTGTTTGACTGATCATTGATCAAACAAGAAAACTCTTCATATTTATCGTAATCATCATGTTTCGCCGCATCCTGGAGAGCAGCAATGCTTTCCGGATTCCACAGGTGGAATTCACCGTCTTTCTTCCATTGATAAACGCCTCCAGCAGGCAGCAGGTTAGAATTCTCGCCTCTTACGCAATAAGCATCTCTGTGCCGGATCAAGGTTTCCTTCGCGATTACCTCCATACCTGCCCCCTCAATACGAGACACTGTCCCGGTAAAACATTTCTCTATAATTTCTTTATTTAAACCGAGTGCTTCAAATATTTGCGCTCCCCTGTAACTTCGTAAAGTTGAGATACCCATTTTTGAAAGAATTTTTAATATACCTTTCTTAAGCGCGTTGATATAATTTTTATTTGCCATTTCTATTTCGGTATCCAGCATACCTTCCCTAATCATATATTCAACAGAATCAAACGCCATATATGGGTTAACACAGCCCGCGCCAAACGCGAACAGGAGGGAAAAATGATGGACATCCCTTGGCTCCCCACTCTCTACAATTAGGGCAATCTGGGATCGGGATCCTTGCTTGACCAGGTACTGATGAACAGCTCCCACAGCTATTAATGCCGGTATGGCGGCATAATCCTTATTCACACCTCTGTCACTTAAAATTATAAAAGTATTGTTTCCTTCTATAGCCGCGGCAGCTTCAAGACAAATTCTCTCAAGAGCTTCTTGAAAAGAGCTTTCATCTTTAGCTTTAAAAAGAATCGAAATTGTTTTTGAACAAAATCCTTTTTGATTAATTTTCCTGATCTTTTCCAAATCCGCGTTTGAAAGTATAGGATGTTTAAGCTTCAGTTTGCCGCAATGTAATGGTGTTTCGTCAAGAAGATTCCTTCTCGTTCCCATATAGCATTCCAGGCTCATGACAAGTTCTTCCCGTATAGGGTCAATAGGCGGATTTGTCACCTGTGCAAACAATTGTTTAAAATAATTATAAACAAGCTGCGGCCTCTTGGACAGAACCGCGTGCGGAGTATCATTACCCATAGAGCCTATGGCTTCTCCCCCATTTTCGGCCATGGGCTTAATGATAAATTTCAAATCTTCTCTTGTATAACCAAATGCTTTGAGAAGAGGAATAACATCTTTATTTCCGCTTTTGTTATAAATCGGTTCAGGCAAATCTTCGATTCTGGCCATATTTTTTTTAAGCCAGCTATCATAGGGTTTCCCTAAAGAAATTTCTTCTTTCAGCTCTTTATTATCCACTACTTTCTTTTTTTCGGTATCTACATAAAGCATCTTGCCGGGTTCAAGCCTCCCTGAAACCTTAATGTCACCGGGATCTATATCAAGAACACCAACCTCTGAAGCCATGACTAATAAATCATTTTTCGTGATAATATACCTCGCGGGCCTGAGCCCGTTCCTGTCAAGAAACGCGCCCAGACAAGTTCCATCTGTAAAAGCAATAGCCGCGGGGCCATCCCATGGCTCCATCAGGCATGCATGGTACTGATAAAAAGCCCTAAGCTTCTCGTCCATAAACGCGTCCTGTTCCCAGGCTGAAGGAATTAACATCATCATGGCATGCGGCAAAGATCTGCCTGATAGGACCAACAGTTCAAGAACATTGTCCAAAGCCGCGGAATCACTGCCGCCGGGCACAATTACAGGTTTTATTTTCTCAACATCTTCCCCAAAATAACTGCTGTTTAACAACCCTTCCTTTGCCCGCATCCAATTAACATTGCCGCGAAGTGTATTTATTTCACCATTGTGGGCAAGAAATCTGAAAGGCTGGGATAAATCCCAGGAGGGAAAAGTATTTGTACTGTATCTTGAATGAACAATACACAACGAACTTGCGAGCTTTTCATTTCCCAGATCAGGAAAGAACCTTTCAAGCTGAGAAGGCATAAGAAGCCCTTTATAGATAAAGGTACGGCAGGAAATATTGGTAATATAAAAAAAAGCCTTCTGCTTCAGTTTCGAACTTCTTATAACATTTTCAACATGTTTTCTTATTAAATAAAGTTTTCTTTCAAAATCCAGCGTATCTTTTATGTTTTCGTTACGGGAAATAAATATTTGCTCTATTACCGGCCTTATCTCCTTTGCGGTTTTTCCTATAACAGATTCACTAACAGGAACTTCTCTCCAGCCAAGAACTTTCTGTCCCAATTCTTCAACCGCTTTACTGAAAAGCTTTTTGCAGAAAATACGTTCCTTTTTATCAACAGGAAGAAAGATAAGTCCTGTCCCGTATTTCCCGGGAGGAGGCAAATCTATTTTTATTTCACCGCACTCCCCGGCAAAAAAATCATGCGGTATCTGTATAAGAATTCCCGCGCCATCCCCGGTCTCCGGATCCGAACCTGTCGCGCCGCGGTGTGACAGGCGCTTTAAAACCTTTAACCCCTGGACTATAATTTCATGGGTTTTTTCACCTTTAACATTGCATACAAAACCGACCCCGCAGCTGTCATGCTCAAACCGCGGATCGTAAAGCCCCTGTTTCTTGAAAAACTGATTCTCTTCCATGATCAATATTTTTATTTAGCGTTTACACAAAAGTTACGGCACCATTAAACGTGGTGCCGTAATTGCCTGCTTTATTGCGTTTATCACATCATAAACATCATTTCAGCATATGTCGCGAGCGGCCACTTTTCATCGGGAACTAATCCTTCAAGAGCATCGACAAATTCCCGAAGTTTCGCCAGGGCCGCGATTTTCTCCTTTGATGAACCTTTCTTTATGGCTTTCTCAAGCCTGCTTATTGAAACAAGAGCGCCCTCTGTTTTTGCGCATACGTCAGAAAGCAGGCCCCTTGTTGATTTTAACGCGTTTTTCCTGTCGATCTTAGAAACAGCATTGATGGTTTCGGCCAATTCACTCTGGTACTCCAAAGCCGCGTTAATAACCTGTGTCTTAGCTATTGTTACCGCTACTTCCGATTCAACCTGGATAATTTCATCATACTCTTTTTGATAAACCTCAAATCTGGACTTAAGCTCTTTCTCTGATAAAACCTTATACTTTCCAAAAAGCTTAACCGTTTTCGCGTCCAGGAGGATTTTTAAGGATTCAGGCGTTGTTTTTAGATTAGGAAGCCCTCTCTTCTTTGCTTCCGCGTGCCACGCGTCAGTATAATTATCCCCATTAAATAAAATACGTTTATGTTCTTTAACTATCTTCTGCAGTATTTTCTGTAAAGATTTGTTAAAATCTTTTTTCGCGGAAACATCTTTTTCAAGTGAAGCGCAAATATCATCAATAGCCGCCGCGACAATCGTGTTTAATACTATGTTTGGGCCGGCACAGTTCTGGTTTGAGCCTACCGCGCGGAACTCAAACTTATTCCCGGTAAACGCAAACGGCGATGTCCTGTTCCTGTCGGTCGCGTCTCTCGGAAGGGTTGGAAGCGAAGAAACCCCGATTTTTATAAAACCGCCGCTCTTGGAAGTTTTGGTCTCACCTCTTTCTATCTGGCCGATCACACCCGTTAATTGTTCCCCAAGAAAAATTGATAAAATCGCGGGAGGCGCCTCGTTAGCTCCAAGCCTGTGATCATTACCCGCGGTAGCTACCGAAGCTCTTAATATCTCCGCGTGAGTATCCACCGCCTTGATAAGCGCGCAAATCAACGTCAGAAACTTCGCGTTATCATGCGGGTTATCCCCCGGGCTCAGCCAGTTTTTACCATCCGGGCCTTTTATCGACCAGTTATTGTGTTTGCCCGAACCATTAACGCCGGCAAACGGCTTTTCATGAAGAAGGCATACAAAATCATGATCTTCAGCCACCTTGCGCAGAACTTCCATAAGCATCATGTTATGGTCAACAGACAAATTTAATCCTTCATAAACAGCCGCGACTTCAAACTGGCCGGGACAAACCTCGTTATGGCGGGTTTTCGACGGAATCCCGAGTTTCCATAATTCTCTGTCAAGGTCATCCATAAAAGACATTACCCTGTCTTTAATGGCGCCAAAATAATGATCTTCCATTTGCTGGTGTTTTGCCGGTGCTTTGCCAAATATTGTTCTTCCCGTTTGAATAAGGTCAAGCCGGCTTTCATAAAAGGCCTTATCTATAAGAAAATATTCCTGTTCCGCTCCGAGAGTCGCATACGCTTTTCTTCCGCCATCTTTAATTTTAAACAGCCTGCCTAAGCGGCACACCTGCTCTGATAAAGCTTCCATAGACCTCAGTAGAGGAGTTTTTTTATCCAGAGAATCGCCGTGGTACCCGCAAAATACGGTCGGGATGCAGAGAGTCGCCCCATTTTCTCCCTCTTTTATAAATGCGGGGCTGGTCGGGTCCCATGCAGTGTATCCCCTTGCTTCAAAAGTAGTCCTTAATCCTCCGGACGGAAAACTTGAAGCATCGGGCTCTCCCTGAATTAATTCTTTACCTGAAAATTGAAGTATTACCCCTCCCTCAGAATCCGGGGCAATAAAGGAATCATGCTTTTCTGCCGTTGTCCCGGTCAGAGGCTGAAACCAATGAGTAAAATGGGTTGCCCCTTTTGAAACCGCCCAGTTTTTCATGGCATCGGCAACTTCATCAGCAATGGCCGGATTTAGTGACTTTCCCTTCTCCATAGTTTCTCTCAAAGAGTTAATCGCCTTATCCGAAAGATAATTGCGCATTGTTTTAAAGCTAAACACGTTTTCACCATAAATCTCTGTTATCGCTTTTGCTGGGTCCAGTTCAGATTTCCTGCTCATATTTTATCTCCTATTATTTTACTATTTGCTCCATAAACACAAACAAAAAAAGGCACTCAAAAACCCTGCAGGTTTAAGAACGCCTTTGTTATCTTTTTTCCGGCGGTACAACTTTGTACCTATTTCCAAAATCGTTGTCCTTTTTACTATACATTTTTCTATATGTCAAGTTCATTCTATATTATTTCTTTCGAAAATTCCACACTTACCTGATGCTTTCCAACGCGGTTTTCTACTGCTCGTGTGAACCTTAAGTGTTTATACAAATGTTAACTCAAATAAAAAAAAATATTACAGGTTTAACTTATCTTTCACCAGCTTGGCATATATTCTGTTAATCCTTCCGGTTTTTAACCAATAGCCATACCCCCTTCTTCTCCTGTCCTGATTCTTATGCAGGTGGGCAAGTCAAGTACAAATATCTTACCGTCCCCTATTTTGCCGGTTCTGGCTCCTTTAATAATAGCATCAACTGTGGGCTGGACAAATTCTTTGTTCACCGCGATTTCAAGTTTTACCTTTTTCAAAAGGTTAACTTCATGAATAACCCCCCTGTAAGCTTCCATGAAACCTTTCTGCTGGCCGCATCCAAGAGCATTTGTAACAGTCATTTTATGTACGTCAGCAGCAAAAAGCGCTTTTTTTACATCCGGAAGTTTGTGCGGCTGAATCATAGCAATTATTAATTTCATTTTAAAGTCTCCTTCTTTTTATTAATCTTCCATTTTTGAGGCATGGGGAAAAACCTGCCCCATGCCTCGCCAAACATCCGTTTAATTTTCCGTACTGAATATCTGAAACCCAGCGTAAGATTCCATGCCATGCTCGCTGATATCCAGGCCTTTCAACTGCTCTTGATCAGAAGCCCTAAGCCCCATAGTCTTTTTTACCAGATAAAAGAGAGCGCACGCGGATCCAAATGTCCATATAAATACGGCAATAACACCTGTGACCTGGATAATAAACTGGCCCATTCCGCCGCCAAAAAACAAACCGTTTACTCCACCATAGGCTTCTTCCGCGAAAAGGCCTGCCGCCAGCGTTCCGAAAGCGCCGCACACACCGTGCACGGATATCGCGCCAACGGGATCATCGATGTGAAGAACCTTGTCAATAAACTCCACACTCAAAACAACGATTACGCCCGCAATAGCCCCTATTATAATCGCGCTGATCGGAGAAACATTCGCGCAGGGAGCTGTTATCGCGACTAATCCGGCGAGTGCCCCGTTTAGAGCCATACTGGTATCAGGTTTGCCAAACTGTATCCAGACTGTTATCATCGCTGTTATCGCTCCGGCAGCGGCAGCAAGGTTAGTCGTCACGGCAATCACAGCTATACTCAAGTCAGTTCCCGCGGTGGTACTGCCCGCGTTAAACCCAAACCATCCAAACCAGAGAATGAACACTCCAAGAGCTGCCAGCGGTATGTTATGCCCGGGTATCGCGTTTGAAGACCCGTCTTTGTTGTATTTACCAAGCCTGGGGCCTACAAGTATAGCTCCCGCAAGAGCCGCCCAGCCTCCAACAGAATGGACAACTGTAGAACCCGCAAAGTCAATCATTCCTTTAGCGGCAAGCCAACCGCCTCCCCATATCCAATGGCCTACCACGGGATAGATTAAAGCACATATAAAGACTGAATAGATTAGATATGCTGGAAATTTTGTCCTTTCTGCCATCGCACCGGAAACAATGGTTGCCGCTGTAGCCGCAAAAACCGCCTGGAAAATCCAGTACGCGTACTGCCACATCCCTTCTCCGCTTGTCGTGTTCGCGGAACTGAGGAAAAAACCATCTGTTCCAAACAAGCCAAACATATCCGTTCCAAACATTATCCCGAACCCAATTACAAAGAAGGCAATTGAGCCAATCGAAAAATCCATAAGATTTTTCATCAAGATATTCGCCGCGTTCTTCGCTCTGGTAAAACCGGTTTCAACCATTGCAAAACCCGGCTGCATGAAAAATACCAGGAACGCCGCCACCAATGTCCACACGGTATTTATCGCCGTCGCGTTAGACGCGACTGTATCATCCGCGAAAACATATCCTCCTGTAAAAAAGACCAGTATGAATAATAGGCTTTTAGGCAATTTAAACAGTTTCTTCATTCTTCCCTCCTTTTTACTTTGTTTTTTATTCATCTAAATAAAAAAGGCACTCAAGATAATGCCTTCAACGGCATTAAATTGAGCACCTGAGCTCAAATAAAGCACCAACAACGTGCTTAAAACAAAATAGCCCTCTTCAGCAAATATCTCTGCTTAAAAGGACTTCGTCATCCAAAAATATTCTACTCTGAAAAACTACACGGCCTAAACACAAAAAAAGACGCTCTCTCAAACGCCCCATTGCAAAACTTCCAAGCACAATCTCTGTACTTAATAAGTACTTTATACCTTATAAAAAAGCATCTGTCAAGAATTTTTTACAGAATTTTTTTTTAATAATATCCCGCTCTTCCGTCATCCCATCGAGCCCATCGTAGCAAAGCTGAAAATTCCATCGAAGTCAATCTTGGGTAGTTTGCCGCGGCACGTAAACACTGTGGAGCCAACATAAAATAAGAGATAGGGACAGCTGTTCCCATTTCTTATCCTCCATTTTACTATACTCTTTTAAAATGAAGGGCCCTTTTCAGAAAGGGTGTCTTTTGCTGCTTTGTATCCCTCCGCTATCGCCTCTTTTGCCCGATAGAACTCTAATGCAGCAATGTGTCCAGTATCGGGGGTTATTATAACATCTGCCTCTTTCATTTTTGACTTCGCTATCTCATATTCCATAGCATAAATTGCTTTTAATATAGTATCAAATATGCTTGGCGTATTTGGATCTATTCTTTGTTTTCCTTTATAAATCTTTTTTTTGAAAGAATCAGTAAGTCTTTGGAAACTTTGTATCTTATCTTTATTGTTTTGAAAAAGTTTGTCGATTTTGTTATTTAACGTCACTAAAGCTGCATTTTTAATCTGTGCCTTTGGTATTGGCACAGGGGATTTTTGTCCTTTCGCAGATCTGAGAAGTTTTCTTCTTTGGGGCTTATAGGTTACATTGCAAGCGATAATGAATGTTGCACCCATATTTTTAACTACAGTTACTGGAACGGGATTTACTATCCCGCCATCTATCAGGAATCTATCTCTCAATTTAACCGGCATAAATATAGCAGGTACAGAAATACTCGCCCTTACCGCGTCAATTACCGAACCAGTCTTTATGACTATCTCCTCACCTGTATTAACATCAGTAGCCACAACAGCCAAAGGAATCTTTAAGTCCCTAAAATTTACATCTCCTATTAAAGTCTTTAGAAGGTCTTTAACCTTTTTACCATGAATAACTCCTTTGAAAAACAGGGCTAAGTTAGGATCCGCTAATTGAGCTAACTGTTTCCAATCCATCCTTAATGCTATTTCTTCAATATCTATTATTTTTCCATGCCTTGCATAACAGGCACCAACAAGCGCGCCCATACTTGAGCCTGCTATCATATCAATAGATATATTTTGCTCTTTTAGTGCCTTTAATACTCCAATGTGAGCTAAACCCCGCGCTGCGCCGCTGCCCAGAACTAATCCTGTTTTAGATTTCTCCCTTTTTAAAAATCCCATTTATAGCCTGCCTGAACGCAATATTGCTATGGCTAACCATAACCCCATTATGCCGGCCGCAACAAACCCAATTACACCTAACACCGGAAAATCAAACAATATAGGGCCTTTATCAGCCTGCATTATAATAGATGAACCTACAATTAATGCCGCAATGACCAGACTAAAAGCAACTCTATTGCTGACTTTATCAAGTACATGGATTAAATTTTCCAACCCTCTATGCTCAAATTCTACCCGCAGTGTCCCTTTTTTTATTTTGTTAAGAATTATCGTTAAATCTCTAGGTAATAAATTCGTAAGGATGTAGAGCCCCTTTAAAAATCCTTTTACCCCCCTTACTATATTCTTTGTGCTATATCTTTCTTTTACCAGCCGTTCGACAAAAGGCTTTGCTTGAGAAACAGCATTAAAATCAGGAGACATTTTTTTGCCTACGCTTTCAATTGTTATCAAGGCTTTGCTCAAAAGGAAAAAATCGGCAGGTACTTTGATCCGATTATGCGAAATTATATTAATTAAATCAGGCAAAAACTGATCCATCCTAAGGTCTTTTAAAGGAATTTCATAATAATTCTCTACGAAGTCTGTCAAATCTAAATTCAGTTTTTTAACACCGGTGTCTTTCTCAACTGCCCCCATTGATACAAAAGTCTCGATAATCCCTTTCGTATCCCGATGAATTATAGCAACCAGGATACCGGAAATCTGTTCTCTTGTTTCTGCATCGATACGCCCAACCATACCAAAATCCAAAAAGGCAATACGGCCATCTTTCAAAACAAATATATTCCCGGGATGCGGATCCGCATGAAAAAAACCATGCATAAAAATCTGTTTCAAAATAGCATCGGCTCCATTTATCGCTATCTGTCTTTTGTCCAATCCAATGCGTCCTATCTCATTTACGTTGCTCGCCTTTATCCCTTCCAGCCTCTCCATAGTTAAAATTTTCTTCGTTGATAAATGATGCATTACCTTAAAAATATATACGGTATTATCATCCTTGAAATTACGCCGGAATCTGTCAATATTTTTTGCCTCCAGACTGAAATCTATTTCTCTCAAAATCGTCTTTTTGAACTCATCAACAACCACCGTGGGATTATAAAGCCTGATTTCTTCGATATATTTTTCTGCCAATTGAGCTAACGTATATAAAATATCTAAATCCGCCCGTATTGTCTTTTCGATGTCCGGCCTTTGAACTTTTACCACAAGTTTCTCTCCTGATTTCGATTCGGCCATATAAACCTGTGACAATGAAGCGGCGGCAAAGGAATCAACAGAAAAACTACTGAATAGCTTATCTATCGGCTCTTTTAATTCGTTTTCGATCTGCTCTTTTGCTTTCTCATACGCAAACGCGGGAACTTCATTCTGCAATTTTTCAAGTTCCTGACAAAACTCTAAAGGGATCAAATCCGGGCGTGTACTTAGAACCTGGCCTAATTTTATAAAGGCAGGGCCCAACTCTTCCATCATCTTACGGATTCTGACAGGTATTGGGATATCAAATACATCAAGTTTCTTAGCTGAAGCAATTTTGATAATCTTCCTGCCGACAAGATTTTGGTCTATATTTAAGCGGTCAACGATATAACCAAAACCGTACTTGACAAAGATATGCGAAATTTGCCGCAATCTTTTTACATTGCGTATTTTTTGAGTAACATTACCAATAACCAATTAAAAACTCCTAACCAGAAAAATGCTATTGAAAGCGAAGAATGCTCATAACGCTCAGTAACCTAAATAATTGTGTTACAGGAAAATATTTACCCACTAGTTCTTTCTGCTTTGTATACTATAAATTGAAATGACCTTTTATTCTTCTTTATTTAATTTCTTTTTCAACTCTTCAATTTCAAATTTAAGCTCTTCTATTTCCTTCTTAGTCGATATATCTAATTTTCCTACAACGTCTTTAACCGTTTTTTCAATCCGATCCTCTATCTCCTTTTTGCTTTTTTCTCCTTTTTCAATCAACTTACTAATTAATTCTTTTCCTTCCTCCTGGCCAACTTCACCTTTTTTAACCAATTCATTCACAACCTCTTCCGCTTTCTCTTTTGTTATAACTAATGCTCCCAAACCCAAATTAACCAAATCTTTTAATACACTCATTTTTCTCTCCTCCTTTTTTACTTAGATCTTTGTTCCTATTCACTATTTGCTTTTACCTTATTCCTTAGTTTTATTTTAGCATAAAGAAAATTAAAAAAAAAGATATGATCCACAACCGTCAAAGGGAAAAAAGGTTCCCCAATATGAAAGGCGAACTTCATCTCTTTTATTCTTCTCCAATCAATCTCTTACTTACTTCTTTTCTGGTTTTATGCGCAATATCATCCAAGATACTGTAAACTGTAGGAACAATTATTAGAGTTAAGAAAGTAGAAACTACTAACCC
>JAGLRQ010000004.1 GCA_023136205.1 Candidatus Auribacterota bacterium | reverse complement strand
AAAAAACGATTAATCTATACGTGAAATACATATTCAAAAAATTATGGTTAAGGATTCTTATGGGTATCGTTGATACTCTAGGGAGAATTCTTTATTTTCCCGGCTGGAAAAAGAAAAAACTTGGATCCCATCCGAAAAACATTGCGGTTTTAAGGTTTGACCACATTGGCGATGTTATAAATACCACACCTTTTTTGAAATCGTTGAGAGATAAATTTCCCGATTCGGTAATTGATGTATATGTGAGTCCATGGGGTGAAGAGGCTTTAAGCAATAATCCCCGGATAAACAATGTTTTTGTCGTAAAAACCACACTTTATGAAAAAACGGGCACTTCCCGGCCTTCCTGGGGTTCTGTTTTTGGAGTTGCCTCACTTTTAAAACTTAAGCAATATGATCTTGGAATCAGCGTAAGGGGAGATTTAAGGGAAATATTGATGTTGAAGTTCGGAAAGGCAAGGGCAATTGCATCTTATGGAATTACAGGCGGAGGATTTCTTTTGGATATATCTCCCGAATATAAATTCGGCGGGCATGAAATAGATATTAACCTTTCTCTTGCTTCAAGCCTTGGGTGCTCTAATCTGTTGAGAGATACTGAGTTCTTCGTTTCAGAAGAGCTTAAGAAAAAAACAGAATTATTGGGCCTTAAGCTTAAGAAATATGGGGTTTTGCATACTGGTTCCGGTGCTCCCGTGAAGAGATGGCATCCTTATAAATATGCAAAACTTATATCATTATTGCAGAAAGATGGGGTTCAGCAGATTGTTCTTATCGGAAGTGCTGATGAAACCGACAGTGTTTTTAAAGCACTGGCTTCTTCCGAAAATATTATCGATCTTGGCGGCAAAACTACACTTGGGGAGCTTGGGGCAGTGGTAAGTGAGGCGGCCTTTTTTGTTGGGACGGATTCAGGCCCGGCGCATATCGCCGCGGCGCTTAAAGTCCCGAGTGTTATAATCTTTAGCGGTGCAAATTTACCTACAAGATGGGCTCCTCAGGGCAGCAATATTACGGTTATTTACAGAGATACCTCGTGTTCTCCATGTTGTTCTTTTACGTGCGGGGTTAAAGGGCATCCGTGTATGGAATCTATCACCGAAAAAGAGGTTTTTGGGGAAATAAAGAAAATAATAGAAGAGAAATAAAGCCACGGAGACACTGAGGCTCAGGAGAAACAAAGAAAAACAAGAATTATAATATATAAAATATTTTAAAATAGTTCTGTGAACTCTGAGTCTCTGTGGCAAAATTAAAAAAAGTTTTTTAAATATTTATGTAGAACGTATTTAGGTGAAGATGAAAATTGTTATAGACGGAAGAATGCTTACTACTAAAACTCATGGGATTGCGGTGCATACCTATAATCTCATAAAGGCTTTAGCGCAAATAGACCGCGAAACGCAATATGTTGTTTTAGTCAGGCCGGGGCATATTATTGATTTTTCTTTTCCTAATATGGAACTTTTTGAAACTGACATATCCATGTATTCCATCAAGGAGCAAATTTTAATGCCGCGGGTGTTGGAAAAACTGGCACCGGATTTGTATCATATACCGACTTTTTCCGCGCCGGTTTTTCTAAAGGTTCCTTTTATTATGACAATCCATGATTTGATACATGTTAAATTCCCACAGGACTATACACTATTTCATAAGCTTTATTACCAATATATTGTCGGTAAGTCGGCTCAGAATGCGAAAAAGGTTATTACTGTTTCTCAAAATTCTAAAGTGGATATTTGTAAGATTTTTAAACTCCCCGCGACTAAAGTAGAAGTGATTTTCAATGGGGTGGATATTAAAACTATAGAGAAAAAAGCTGTTAGCCAGGCAAAGACTTATATGAAAGAAAAATTTGGTGTAAGCGAAGATTATATTATGTGTGTGGGGAACGAAAAACCTCATAAAAATCTTGTTGTCGCGGTAAAAGCTTATTCGAAACTTAAGGCCATGGGCTTTGATAATCTTGCCATGGTAATATCAGGGGTAGATAAAATATTTATAGAAAGAAATTTCCCTTTATTGAAAGGAAAAACTTACTGTTTTAATAATTTGCAGGAGAAAGATTTATATTCGGCATATAAGGCTTCCGAACTCCTTGTTTTCCCTTCGTTTTATGAAGGTTTTGGATATCCGCCCCTGGAGGCGATGGCGCTTGGAGTTCCTGTGGTTACAGCAGACAGCTCTTCATTGCCTGAGATAGTTGGTGACGCCGGGCTTATGGTTTCTTCCTCTGATTTTGAGGGCTTTGCCTGTATAATGGCAAAACTGTTGAAAAACAGGGATCTTAGGCAGAAACTTATTAAGAAGGGACAAGAGAGAGTCAAGTCCTTTACACTGGAAAAGATGGCTGAAAAGACGTTAAATCTTTACAGGAGAGTTTCAGATCAATGAAAAAGGTTGCAATTGTACATGACTGGTTGACCGGTATGAGAGGCGGTGAAAAATGTCTTGAATCAATATGCGATGTTTTTCCGGAAGCGGACATTTATACACTTATTCACATACCCGGAACTGTTTCAAAAAAAATTGAGAAACATAAGATAATTACTTCATTTGTTCAGAAGTTTCCGGGTATTCAGAAATATTACAGGTATTATCTTCCATTTTTCCCTAAGGCAGTTGAAAGTTTTGACCTGTCCGCTTATGAAATAGTAATAAGCAGTAGTCACTGTGCGGCAAAAGGAGCAATACCTGGCAAAGGGAATCTTCATGTATGTTACTGTCATACGCCGGTGCGGTATGTTTCTGATATGTCTGAGCAATATTTTAAAAGAGGCAAAGCCGGAGCTGTAAAGCATGCGCTTTTAAAACCGGCGCTTGATTTTATCGACAGATGGGATAAACGCACTACCGGCAGGGTTTCTTACTTTATAGCTAATTCCATGAATGTTGCCCGGAGAATTAAGACGAGATATGAGAGAGATGCTGTGGTAATATATCCTCCTGTTGATATTGACGCGTTTTATTCAAAAAGAGAGGAAGATTATTACCTTATTGTAAGCGCTTTTGCTCCATATAAAAGGGTGGATATTGCAATAGAAGCTTTTAACAGGCTTGGGAAGCCGCTTATTGTGATAGGAAAAGGACAGGATGAAAAGAAACTTAGAAAAATGGCGAAACCCAACATAAAATTTGTTGGCTGGGTGAGTGATGAAAAGCTGGCCGATTTTTACAGCAGATGCCGGTCATTTATCTTTCCCGGGGAAGAAGATTTTGGTATAACTCCGGTTGAAGCGCAGGCATCGGGGAAACCTGTTATTGCTTATGGGAAAGGCGGACAGCTTGAAACTGTGAAGGATATAAACAGTTGTGGAAAAGATAATCCTACGGGAATATTTTTCTATTCTCAGGATGCGGATTCTCTTATCGATGCTGTCCGGATTTTTGAGGAAAAGAGAAAATTGTTCAATCCGGTTTTAATAAGAGAAAATGCCGAACGATTTAACCGCGAAAGATTTGTAAAAGAGTTTAGAAGATTTGTGGAAGAAAAGATTACGGAATTTAAAAAAGAAGGTTATTGAGTTACTAAGTTACTGAGTTATTAAGCATTGAATGAGTAACCTGTTAACTTAATAACCTAATAACCAATAACTTAATAACTAAATACGGAGAAGATATAGTGGATTCGAAAAAGAAAGACTTTATGATAATGTTATTTTTATTGTGTGGTGATGCATTGTTGATTTCCATTAATTTTGTCTGTGTGTATCTTTTCAGGTTTTATACTGTTTTCCCGATTTACAAAGGAATTCCGGAGTTTGGCGCATACCTGAAAGCTATTCCGGCTGCCACATTTGTCTGGATGCTGATTTTCGCGCACTACGGGCTTTACAATATTTCAAATATTGAATCAAGGTGGAATCAGGCAGGTAATGTTACAAGGGCTGTTCTCTGGGGGGCAGTGGCACTTCTCGCGGCTTCAACATTATACAGGGCTTTTCAATACTCAACACTGGTTATTGTTATCTCAGGAGTTAGTTCTATAATTATAATTAATTTATACAGGTTTCTGATCAGTCACATAAGGATTAGAATGCTTGAAAAATTGCATGAAAAGAAGCGGATTCTAATAATAGGGACGGGAGATACAGCATCGAGGCTGGCCGTTACTTTCAGGGATAGCCCGCAGTATGTTTCCAATGTTATTGGTTTCCTGACGACTCATCCTGAAATGGTCGGAAGTGAAATAATGGGTTTTAAGGTTATTGATACACTGGAAAACATGGATAAATATTTTTCAAGAAAAATTGTGGATGAGATGATTTTAACACTTTCAACGCTGTCGCATGAAAAGATAGTGGATTTTATTGTTAAATGTTCGAAAGAGCTGGTTTCCTGGAAAATGATTCCTGATATAATGCAGATGACTGTTGCCCGCCTGGGGCTTGAAGAAATAAATGGTATCCCAATTATGAGACAGAAAGAGCTTCCGCTTGATTATGTAGGCAACAGAATCCTGAAAAGAGTTTTTGATATAGCGGGTTCGCTAATAGGTGTTATGGTTTTTTTGCTCGTTACTCCGGTGTTGGGAATAATTATAAAAACAACTTCGAAAGGGCCGCTTTTATATAAACAGCAGAGGGTAGGGGAAGACGGTAAGGTTTTTACTCTTTTTAAATTCCGCTCTATGAGATCTGGTGCTGAGGATGAAACAGGGCCTGTTTGGGCTAAAAAAAATGATGAGCGCAGAACTCCCATCGGCTGTTTTATGAGAAGGTATAATATAGATGAACTTCCTCAGTTCTGGAATGTTCTGAAAGGAAATATGAGTCTGGTTGGGCCTAGGCCTGAACGCCCGCATTTTGTATACAAATTTAAAGAGCAAATTCCATATTATATGGCAAGGCATAGAGTAAAATCCGGCATTACGGGCTGGGCACAGATTAGCGGATACAGAGGTGATACATCCATCACAGGAAGAACAAAATATGACATTTATTATATGGAGAACTGGTCGCTTATGTTTGACCTGAGGATAGTTATAATGACGTTTGCGTCTTTCAAGAATGCGTATTGAGTAAAAGCGGTATATAGTATTGAGTATATAGTATGTAGTAAAAACAAAAAAAATACCTAAAAATTAACCACAGAGAACACAAAGTTCACAGAGAAAAAAAAATAAGTAAAAAATATGAATTTAAAGATTTCATTTATTATCATAAATTACAATACTCTTGCTCTTACAGTTAGGTGCATAAATTCTGTTAAGCGGTTTTCGGATTTTGATTACGAAATTATAGTCGTGGATAACGGTTCTGCGGATGAGAGTGTGTCCGGGTTAAAAAGCAGTTTCGCGGACGTAAAAGTCATTGAGAACAGGGAGAATATAGGATTCGCCGGAGCCTGCAATAAAGGTTTTAACAAGTCAGAAGGCGCGTTAGTATGTTTTTTAAACAGTGACGCTGAACTGAGCGCTTCAATAAAACCTCTTGTCAAATTTATGCGGGCGGATAATTCCGCTGCTGTTTGTGGTGCCAGGTTAATTAATCCTGATGGTTCAGAACAAAATTCATTCGGCAAAACACCGGATTTTATAACCGAGATAATAAATAAGTCTCTTCTTAAAAAAGTTTTTCCTGAAAAATACGAGGGAAAAGCTTTTTTAAGAAAAGAGCCTTTCGAGGTTGAAACCCTTATTGGTGCTTTTATGCTTGTGAAAAGAGAAGCCTTTGATGATCTGGGCGGTTTTGATGAAAGATATTTCTTTTTCTTTGAGGAAAGTGATTTTTGCCGCAGGGTTCGGGAAAACGGATTAAAAATTTTTATTTTTCCGGGCGTCAATGTTTTACATCTTCAGGGAAAAAGTGCCGGAGAAGCACTGCTCAAAGCAAGAATTGAATATTATATATCAAGATATTCCTATTTTGATAAATATTACGGTTTTTCTGGTAAAATTTTGTTGTGTTTTGCTCTTGGTTTCCTTTTATTTGTAAGGTCAATGCTGTATTTTATTCTTAATATTATTACTGTGTTTGCGGTGCGTGAATTTAAGCAAAAGCTGGTTATGTCTTCCGGTATCCTGGTCTGGCATTTTTTTGGCCTGAGAAAGAATTGGGGGATAGACAAATGAAAAAAGTGGAAGATTAAAAATGAAGATAAAATGGCATTCTGTTAAAGAAGGATTTCAGGGCCTTCCGTTGCTGCTTGAAGATTTTGACATGCTGGAAAAGATAGATCAGACGGCTGCAAGAAAAGTTTTTAAGGGCGAACTTAATAGACTGAATTGCTACGTAAAGATATATTTTAACCCGTCATTTTTTGATCATGTCAGGTATGTTTTTAAAACCAACAAGGCATGCATAGAATATGGGAATTGTCTGAGATTAAAGAAGATTGGGATAAATGTTCCTGATCCGGTAGCGTTTGGAACTTTCAATGGAAAATCTCCTTCCGCGGGGTTGTGGGGTACCACATGGGGTAAGTGCAGGATGTCTGGAAGTATTTTTATTTCCGCGGAGGTCCCGGGCAGTGTGACACTCGCGGAAAAAATCAAGGATGAGCCGTTAAACTATATTCGCGAATTTTGTGATTTTGTAAAAGATCTTCACGCGAAAGGAGTTTTTCAGAAAGATTTCCATTTTGACAATGTTCTTTTAAGTGAGGGAAAATTTTTTCTGATAGATTTACATAGATTAAGGTTTTATAAAGACGCACTTCCTTATTCTGCCTCTAAGATGAACCTGATCAATGTAAATATGTTTTTAAGAGAGTGCTTCGGAAAGGATATCCAGGATAAGTTTTTTTACAGATATTTTGGAGAGGATTTTAGAAGTAAATTCGCTTGTATTGAGAAAGGGACTGACGAAAGTTTTTATCATTTATGGAAAAGAAGAGACCGCAAGGCCGTTGGTAAAAATGAGGATTATTGTTTTATAAGAGACAGCGGGTTTCGGGGTGTTGGTAAAAGAGAATATATAGAGAAATGCGGAGATGCTCTTAAAGACATTAAAAACCTTTTTAAAACCGGGAAAAAGATAAAGGAAGATATAAAAACTACAATTACAAGGGTCAATCTGGGGGATTTGGATCTGTATATAAAAAGGTATAATATGGTTAATCCCAGCCGCCCTTCGGGAGTTAAAGCTATTGATTCATGGAAGGGGGCAATAGGACTTGAAATAAGAAAGATAAACACACCTGAACCTATGCTTGGGGTGAAAGCTTCATCAGGAGAAGGGTACTTTTTATCTATTGCTGAAAATGATTTAGAGAGAATAGATTGTTATATCAGGGAAAAATCTTTATCTGAATATGAGAGAATGGATGTTCTTGGTTCTGCGGCTCGATTTATTTCTGATATGCATAATAAAGGGATTTATCACAGGGATACAAAGCCCGGAAATGTGTTTGTGAAAAATATCAACGGCAGGATTAAGATTTTTATATTGGATACAGACAGAGTTTATTTTAAGCAAAGTGTAAGCAGGCTGCAAAAGATTAAAAATATAAAGAGGTTAATTGACAACCTGATTGGTATAATAAATGGTGATGAAAGGAAAAAGTTTATAGAAATTTATTTTGATTCGCTGAGGAATATTACTTGTCGCGAGAAACAAAAACTGAAAAAAGAACTAAGTGCTGACCCCGCCTGTTTTACATCCCCGCGGATTTGCGGTGCAAATCTTTCCGCGGGTACAGGGTTGCAAAATAAATCGGCAGGTCTTCGAAAAAAAATTCTAATTGTTAAACCGAGTTCGTTGGGGGATATAGTCCAGACTATTCCTGCTGTCAGGTGCATTAAAAAAGCAATGCCCGATTCGAAAATTTGCTGGGTGGCCTCCGATAAGTTTAAAGATGTTGTTGCGATGGTTGATGCTGTTGATATGATTTTTGAGATAAAAAGGAAAAGCTGGGGAAGATTTTTATGTTTGCCTAAAACGATTTTTGAAATTTTCAGGTTCATTTTTAAAATTCGTTCAGAAAAAATTGATATATGTATTGATTTTCAGGGACTTTTTAGAAGCGGTATTATCAGCTGGTTGAGTGGTGCGGAGATAAGGGCCGGGTTTTCCGATGCGAGGGAATTTTCTTCTTTGTTTTATAATAAAAAATGCTTAATAGGGAGAGCAGAAGCCAACTCCGCAGAAAGGTATATTTCACTTGCTGCTATTGTTTGCGGTAAGAAAGAGGGTTGTGTTTTTGACCTGAAGCTGCCTGATCTGTCTCTAAAACAGGGCAATCTTTTATGGTCTAAAACAGGGTCCAGAGGCCCAAAAGTATGTCTTATTCCCGGAGCGAGGTGGAAGTCAAAGAGGTGGAATATGGAAAATTTCAGGAAGGTGGCCTTTAACCTTCGAAAGGATGTGGATGCCCGCATCATGATAGCGGGGACATCGGAGGAAATCGGGTGCGGGGAAAGGATAATTTACGGGCACAACAAGGCTTTTAATGCGGCTGGTAAAACCAATATTTTTACACTGGCGGGTATATTGTCTTTAAGCGATCTTGTTATAACAAATGATAATGGCGCAATGCATCTTGCCGCGGCACTAGGGAAGAAGGTAATTTGCCTTTTTGGGCCTACTTCTTCTGACAGAACAGGCCCCGTCGGGAAAGATAATTATATATTTAAATCGGCTTTGCCGTGTGCCCCGTGCTTCAGTAAAACCTGTTCAAAGGGAGAATGCATGACGGATTTGTTACCGAATGAGGTTTCTTTAAAAGCTGTAGAAATGTTAAGGATCGGCGTCTGTTAACTATGGAAAAGAATAGCCGTTAATGATAAAATAAACGGGGTGAGCGTGAATTTAAAAACATAAAAGGGAACAGAAAAGTGAAAAGAGTGAAAAAAGAAGAGATTTTTCGTGTGCTGGATAAGATTAAAAATGTCTCAATGCTTGTTGTTGGGGATATGATGCTGGACTGCTTTGTCTGGGGCAAAGTAAACAGGATTTCTCCGGAAGCGCCGGTTCCGGTTGTCAAAGTTGCCAAAGAAAGTTATATGCCGGGTGGGGCTGCCAATGTTGTAAATAACCTAATGTCTCTGGGTGCTTATTCTTTTATGTGTGGTGTGATTGGAGGTGATTTGAATGGGGAAAGGCTTTGTTCTATTCTGGAACCATCAAAGGTTAACCTGGAAGGGGTAATAAAAATAAATGAGCGGGGTACGATTGTAAAGACAAGGGTAATTGCTCATCAGCAGCAGGTTGTGAGGTTTGATAAGGAGCAGACAGATCAAGTTAGTGATAAAATCATCAAAGAGATATTGCATTTTGCTAAAACTAAAATTAATGATTTTAATGCTGTTATAATTGAAGATTATGGAAAGGGCCTTATCCAACAGAAGCTTGTTACCGGGATTATAAAGATGTGTAAAGACAGCAAGAAAATTGTTGCTTTTGATCCGAAATTGGGCCGGGTTTTCAATTTAAACGGGGCAACGGTGTTTACACCAAATCATTATGAAGGATATTCTTTTGCCGGGCTGAATATCGACCGGGATGATATTCTGTATGATGCGGGAAAAAGATTGTTGAATAAATTCAAGACAAAATATGTTCTGATGACCCTGGGTGAAAAGGGGATGTGTCTTTTTGAGAAGGGGAAAAAGCCATTTAAGATTTCATCCTCCGCCAGGGAAGTTTATGATGTTTCCGGAGCAGGCGATACTGTGATATCCTCGCTCACAGCAGCCCTCGCGGTAGGAGCAGACATAAAAGTTGCTGCGGTGATAGCTAATTATGCCGCGGGAATTGTTGTTGCTAAACTGGGGACTGCGACTACAACTGTTGATGAAGTAAGAACAGCGGTGATGCAAAAACACTAATTAGGCAGAGAAGGATATTAATGCGAAGCGCTAAAGCTGTATTTTTTGACCGCGATGGTACGCTCAATCCGGATCCGGGTTATATAAACGAACCGAACAAATTTGAATTTTATAAAGGAGCCAAAGAGGCACTAAAAAATATTTATGATATTGGCTATAAAATTTTTGTTATTACAAACCAGTCGGGTGTCGGGCGCGGTCTTGTAAAGGAAGATGTTCTTGAAGAGATTCATCAGAAGCTGGTCAGAGAACTTGAGGCAGAGGGGGTTGAAGTTGCGGGTGTTTATTACTGCCCGCATCATCCTGGAGAAAAATGCAATTGCAGGAAACCTTCCCCTGAAATGGTCAGGATTGCTGTGAGGGAACACGGGATAGATGTGGCAAGATCTTTTTTTATAGGTGATAAACGCTCTGACATTGAAACCGGGAAAAGAGCGGGATGTAAGACAATTCTTGTAAAGACCGGTGAAGAGGGAGATAATTCTAAAGTAGAAGATTGTTATCCTGATTATGTAATTAGCAATATTGAAGAAGCAGTTGAGATCCTTAGGGAAGCGGCAAATGGTGAGGCAGAAATGTAATTGAATATGGTTAGAAAAATGAAGACAATAATCGTTATCCCTGAAAGATATAATTCGGAGAGATTTCCGGGTAAGCCCCTGGCATTGATCGGGACAAAACCTGTGGTTTTGTGGGTATGTGAATCTGCGTCGAAAGCAAAGAGAGCTGATGAATTGATTGTCGCGACAGATGATAAGAGGATAAAGGAAGTGGTTGTAAATGCCGGGTTTACCGCGGTGATGACTTCTTGTGAACATTTATCCGGGACTGACAGGATAGCTGAGGCTCTTAGTACTCTCGACTGTGATGTTGTGGTTAATCTCCAGGGGGATGAACCTTTTTTGAATCCGGAGATAATAGATGCTCTTATTGATAGAATTTATTCAGATCCTTCTCTTCTGGTTGTGACTGCGGCCGTTGAGACAACGGATAAAACTGAAGCGAAAGATCCTAATATTGTTAAGGTTGCGGTGGATAAAGAAAATAAGGCTCTGTATTTTTCCAGAAGTATGATTCCTTATTACAGAAATGGCACTGAAAATGAAAAGTGGCTGAAACATTTGGGGATATACTGCATGAAAAAGCAATATCTCTTAGAATTTGTAAAAATGGGACAGTCATCCCTGGAAAAAGCTGAAAAATTGGAACAGTTGAGAATACTTGAATCAGGGGTGGATATATATGTGCAAAAGGTTAAGTGTTCCGGATTCGGAATTGATACGCCCGAGGATTTGAAGAAAGCTTCAGCTTTTATTGAAAACAGGTAAGGAGCGAATAGAAAAATGAGCAATCCTGTAAAAATTGGTGACGTTTTTATTGGTAAGAATAAACCCCTTGTTCTGATAGCGGGGCCGTGTGTAATAGAGTCGGAAAAGCACTGTATTAAAATGGCTAAAGAGTTAAAAAAAATTTCTGATTCGGTTAAGGTGCCTTTTATTTTTAAATCTTCCTATGATAAAGCCAACCGTATGAATCTTAGATCCTACAGAGGGCCTGGATTAAAGGAGGGGTTGAAAATACTTAAAAAAGTGAAAAAAAGAGTTGGCATTCCGGTTCTTACGGATATACATACACAGGAAGAAATTGAACAGGTTGCGGCAGTTGTGGACGTTATCCAAATTCCTGCTCTTCTATGCAGGCAGACTGACCTTATTATGAAGGCGGCAAAAACAAAGAAACCTTTAAATATAAAAAAGGGACAATTTATTTCACCGTGGGATATGAAGTATATAATAGGCAAAGCCTGCAGTGCCGGCAATAACAAGGTAATGGTTACGGAAAGAGGATATTCTTTCGGATATAATAATCTCGTAAGCGATATTAGGAGTCTCCCAATACTGGCGGCTAATAACGTGCCTGTAATTTTTGACGCGACTCACAGCCTTCAGCTTCCCGGTGCTGGAGCTGGTTCTTCAGGAGGGCAGAGTGAATTTATTCCTTATCTGGCACGGGCGGCCGTAGGTGCTGGCTGTGATGCTGTTTTTATAGAAACCCATGATAATCCTTCGAAGGCGTTTTGCGATGGCCCTAACATGTTTAAGATTGGGAATCTTAAAAAACTGCTTGACCAATTAACTAAGATAGATAGGATAGTGAAAAACAGCGTATAGAGTGGAGCGGATTAATGACGAAGGCAAAAAGGAAAGTATCTCATAGGAGTATTGCGAAGCGGGTGTTAAGAATTGAGGCAGGGGCAGTAAAAACAGTTTTAGATAAACTCGATAAACAGTTTGATAGGGCAGTTGATACCATCCTCCATTCGTTAGGAAGGGTTATTGTAACGGGTATGGGGAAACCTGGTTTAATAGGGAGAAAAATATCGGCTACACTTGCAAGTCTTGGTACTCCATCTCTTTTTCTTCATCCGGCAGAGGCTATTCACGGGGACCTTGGGATGGTTCTTAAAGGAGATGTTGTAATTGCGTTATCAAATAGTGGAGAATCGGATGAGATTGTAAAACTTATTCCCATCATCAAGAAAATCGGAGCCAGTATGATTGCGATAACAGGAAATAAGAAATCCACACTTGCTCGTTATAGTGATGTAGTTCTTGATGCTGGTGTTGGCAGGGAAGCGTGTCCGATGAACCTGGCTCCAACGGCAAGCACGACCGCCGCTCTGGCACTGGGGGATGCGCTTGCCATAGCCCTGCTTGAAAGCAAAAATTTTAAAATTGAGGACTACGCGTTTTTTCATCCCGGCGGTACCTTGGGCAGGAAGCTTCTCAAAGTGCGGGATATAATGAGAACAGGGAAAAACTTTGCTTTTGCAAAAGAAGATGAATCTATCAAAGCGGTGCTTATAAAAATAACCAGGGCGAGAGCAGGCTCGGCATCAATAGTAAATTCAAAGGGTAAGATGGTGGGACTTTTTACTGATGGAGATTTAAGAAAGCACCTCGAAAAAGACCCGGATCTTATCACGAAACAGGTAAAAAAATACATGACCAGGAACCCGACAGTTATCTCTCAGGATAAGTTGGCAATGGAAGCCTTGCGTATTATAAAAGACAAGAAGTTTGATGAAATACCGGTTATAGATAAAAAAGGCAGGCCTGTAGGCCTTCTGGATGAAAAAGATTTGCTTGGATTAGGATGAAATTCGTTGTGCGTATTGCGTCGTGAGTATTGAGTATTAAATGAGTTTTTAAACACGATACACGATACTTAATACGAAATATTCTAGATTGTGAGGAAAAATATGAGTCTTGAAGATCAATTAAAAAAGATAAAAATTCTTATTCTTGATGTAGATGGTGTTCTTACCGATGGGTCTATAATAATAAACAGCGAGGGGGTAGAAACAAAAATATTTTCTGTTCAGGATGGGGCGGGGCTTAAAATGTTACGAAGGGCCGGAATTGAGCCGGTGATTATATCAGGCAGAAAGTCTCCGGTGACAGAAATCAGAGCTAAAGAACTTAATATAAAACGGGTTTATATGGGTATGACATCGAAAAAGAAAGCATTTGAAGAGATCAGAAAGGAATTTCGGATTGAATCTGAAGAAATTTGTGTTATGGGTGATGACCTGGTGGATCTTCCCCTGATGTTGGAGTCAGGGGTGGCTGTGGCTGTTCCTGATGCGCCTGAGTACGTTAAAGCAAAAGCTAACTATGTTACAAAAAAACGGGGTGGAAAAGGTGCTGTTCGGGAAGTGACAGATATGCTTATTAAGGTTCAGGGTAAGTGGGATGATTTAACTGAGAGATATGTTAACCTATTTGAGGGCAAGTGAGAATTATAAATTTTGCAGGGTTTTTTATAATGTTTGCCGCGGCGACTTTTTCTCAATCCGGTGAAGATGGCCCGGTAGGGCAATTTACGGATTTTACATTTTCTTCGCCGGCGGACCAACTGGAAAATCAGTGGAAAGTCAAAGGAGAAAAAGCTGTTGTAAATGCTGATGGAAAAATAGATATGGAAAAAGTAAAAGCCGAGCTGGTGTCAAAATCAGAAACATATGAAATTGTTGCTGAAAGAGGAACAATTGATAAGGGAGCCCTTGATAAAGAAAACCAGGTTATCCATGTGGAAGGAAATGTGACAATTAACACTGAAAGCGGGATAACGATTATAGCGGATTATCTGAATTATTTTGCCAAAACGAAAGAGATAAAGAGCGAAGGCCCCTTAAAAATACAGAAAAAGGATTTTATGTTAACAGGTGATGGTGTTTATGGTTCCATTGGCCGGGGATTGTTCAATGTAAAAAGGAATATAAGAATTGAAATTTATGAGAATTTACTTAAGGAGTTTTCACTATGAGATTTCTTTTTATCCTGCTGCTTGTTATTTTTTATGGTTCTTGTGTCGTGGCAGAAGAGGCGAACGGCAAATCAAAAGGGCCTGAGAAGATTGAAAGAGTTCCGACAGTTATAACATGTTCAGGCCCTCTGAACGTGGATTATAACAATAATATTGCTATATTGAACAACGATGTTTTTGTCGAAGATAAATACGGGAATATCAGGGCTGACAAAATAAAACTTATTTTCAATAAAGACAAGAAAAAGATAGAGAGAATAGAAGCTTTTGGTAATGTGGAAATAAATCAGGAGGATAAAATTGCCACTTGCGAAGAGGCTGTTTTTATAATGGAAAGCAGGATAGTCGTGCTTACCGGTGATCCTGTTGTAAAAAGGGGTACCGATACAATTGCAGGCGAAAAAATAACGTTTTATATTGATGAGAATAGAATGGTTTGCGAACCTGGCGCAAAACTTATAATTTTTCCCAAAAGAGATAAAGATTCATCGGAAATAAGTATATTTTAGACATAGAGGAAATGACTAATGGAACTTTTGCATACAGAAAAACTTTGTAAAAGCTATCACAATAAACGCGTGGTAAATGACGTTGAAATAAATGTTCATAGAGGCGAAATTGTTGGAATTTTGGGTCCCAATGGAGCAGGTAAAACTACCACATTTTATATGATTGTAGGCCTTGTAAGACCGGATTTGGGCAGAGTGATTTTTGACAATAAAGATATAACAAAAGATCCGATGTGTAAACGCGCGAAAAAGGGTATCGGCTATCTTGCGCAGGAGCCCTCGATATTCAGGAACCTTACAGTTGAAGAAAATATAATGGCAATACTTGAAACTCTTCCATCTACGTATAAACAGAGGAAAGAAAAGCTGGGTCAGCTTCTATCGGAGTTAAAAATTGCGGACCTTGCAAACAATAAAGCATGTACCCTTTCAGGAGGAGAAAGAAGAAGATTGGAAATTACCAGAGCCTTGGTAACAAATCCTTCATTCATACTTCTGGACGAACCATTTTCAGGAGTTGACCCGATTGCTGTTTTTGAAGTCCAGCAGATTATAGAAACCTTAAAAGAAAAGGGGCTGGGTATACTTCTCACTGACCACAGTGTAAGAGAAACTTTATCCATTACGGACAGGGCGTATGTAATGTATGATGGCAAAATTTTGCTTTCCGGAACTGCTAACGAACTTATTAATGATCCCCAGGCAAGAAAAATATATCTGGGTGAGAGATTTACAATGTAAAAGTATTTATGTTTTAAATAATTGCCTTGTTAAAATCTCTGTGTTATATATTGTTTACAATGTTTACAATTAGGACATAACTTATAATGTAAGTTGTGGTCTCATGCAAAAAGGAGGTATTGTGTGGATATTACTGTAACAGGAAGGCATGTGTCTGTAACTGAGCCGATGAAAGAATACGCAAAGGAAAAGTTTTCTAAGATGGACAAATTTACGCTTAGAATCAATGATTCTCATGTAATAATGGACATAGAAAAGTATCGGCAAAAAGCAGAAGTTACTTTAAACGGGCCTCACTTTTCCTTTCATATGGAAGAAGTAAGTGATGATATGTATAAGTCAATAGACAATCTTATAGATAGAATTGAGGAAAAACTCAGAAGGATGAAAGGGAAATTTCATAATAGGAAAGCCAAATCCGTAAAGGAACTTGAAATGGAGAATGGCGAGGACTAAGCCGGGATTGATCTATTAAGATAAAGGTTTTTGGAGGAACAGTAAAATATGCAAGAGGTTACCGTAAGAGATTTTTACAATAGCTTGAAGGACCATCTGGGGATGGAACTTGTCGGCGGCGAAAAAGGGCTGAGGAGAAAGATTAAAGAGCCGACTTTAAATCGGCCCGGGCTAGCCCTGGTTGGATATTACGATTTCTTTCCTCACAGGAGAATTCAGGTTATAGGGTTTGTTGAAATGTCTTTTTTAAAGACTCTCAACAAGGAAGAAAGAACTAAGATGATAAGAGCTTTTTTCTCAAAGAAAGTTCCCTGCTGCATTATAACAAGACATTTTGTTCCCTTTAAGGAGATGATAGAGGAGGCAGATAGAACTGGTGTAGTTCTTTTCAGATCGAATTCAATAACAAAATTACTTATAAATGAGGCTACCCTGTATTTAGAGGATAAATTTTCTCCGCAGATAACAATGAGCGGGGATCTTGTCGAGGTTTATGGTATAGGAATTCTGATTATAGGTGAGAGCGGAGTTGGCAAAAGTGAATGTGCGCTTTCCATTGTTAGTAAAGGACACAGGCTTATATCTGATGATATTGTTATTATAAAACTGCGCGACAGAAAAGATCTTATTGGCAACTGCGCTGAGGTGACTAAGTACCATATGGAAATAAGAGGGCCGGGAATTATAAATATCGAACAACTTTTCGGAGCAGGCTCTGTTAGGGAATATAAGAAAATTGACATGGTTGTTTCTCTCGAAGACTGGGATGTTGAAAAAGAGTATGACAGGGTCGGTATTGATGAAAATTTTTTTACCATACTTGGCATTAAGCTTCCTTATATGGTAATCCCCGTTAAGCCGGGCCGGGACGTAGCTCTTATCATTGAAGTTGCGGCTCTTAATCACAGGCTTAGAAAGCTCGGAAGGAATTCGGCAAAAGATCTGAATGATTCGTTAATAAAAAGAATGACAGGTGGTAGTAAAAAAATAGCCGGCGTTAAAAAAAGGAAGAAGAAAAGATGATTGGAGTAGTAGTCGCGGCACATGGGAATTTAGCAAGGGATCTTGTATCGGCGGCTGAGGAAATAGTCGGCAAGATAGAAAAATTGGCTGTGGTTTCTCAGCTTAACAAGGATAAGCATGAAGATATTGAGAGGAATCTTACGGAAGCAATAGAAAGTGTTGATTCCCCGGACGGGGTTTTGGTTCTTGTAGATATATTTGGCGGCAGCCCCGCGAACATAGGGATGAGCATTCTTAAAAAGAAGAAAATTAAGATTGTAACAGGGGTTAATCTTCCTATGCTGATGGAGTTTGCTGTGCACAGAAACGAAAAGGACTTGAAGAAACTGGCTTTGCAGATAACAAGAACCGGCCGCAGGAGTGTGTTTACCGCTGAGAGTTATTTAAAGAAAAGAAAAATCGAAATAATAGATGTATAAGTCCATCTTTTTCTACGAGATAGTGCGGAGCGGAGCGGAGCCTCCCCGGAGGGGACGAGATACGGCTTTATAATTATGAGTGAAGAAAATACATTAAAAATTGAAAAAGAAATAGAAATTAAAAACGAGCTTGGCTTACATGCTCGCCCTGCGGCAATGTTTGTCCAGGCGGCAAATAGATTTAATGCGAAAGTCCATGTAATGAAAGATGGAGAAACAATTAACGGTAAGAGCATTATGGGTGTTATGATGCTTGCGGCCGCGAAAGGAACAAAAATTAAAGTTATCGCAGAAGGAGAGGATGCTCAGAAAGCTATTGATGAACTAGGACAGCTTTTTATAAATAAATTTGGAGAAGAATGAAACCCGCGAACAAAGAAATTGTTCTCAGAGGAATACCTGTTTGTCCCGGAGTTGTAATAGGGAAAGTTTACCTCTTTGACAGTAAAGAAGAATTTATTGCAAAGTATAAGATCCCGGAGGAGCAGATTCCTGGTGAGATAGCCAGGTTTGAAGAAGCCCTCATAAAAACCCGCCATGAATTAGTTGGAATTCAAAATAAGATTGCCAGTCAAGTGGGCGAAGAACACGCCCAGATATTTAACGCCCATTTATTGTTTCTTGAAGACAGGTCGGTGATAGAACAGGTTATTAAGAGACTGGAAAAGGAAAAGATAAATGTGGAATATATCTTTCAGCAGGTGGGGAAAAAATATGTCGAACTGTTTTCCAATATGGAAGACGATTACCTGAGAGAAAGAGCTTCTGATATACGTGATTTTACAAGAAGGGTCCTTTACAACCTGATGGGTAAAAAAAAGAAGGACCTGTCGGATTTTGAGGAAGAGGTGATCATTGTCGCTTATGACCTTAGCCCTTCTGATACCGCGATGATGCACAAAGAGCTTGTTAAGGGTTTTGCTACTGATGTTGGGGGTAAAACTTCTCATACCGCGATTATAGCGCGTTCTCTGGAGATTCCCGCGGTAGTGGGGCTTCATAATGTTACCGGAAAGATAAAACCGGGCGCCAGGATTATTGTTGATGGAAACCGCGGTTTGGTAATTATCCATCCTTCAAAACGGTCTTTAAGCAAATATACTATCGAAAAATCGAAATTTGAACGGTTGACAGAAAAACTTGCCGAACTTAAAGACCTTCCTGCGGAAACGATAGACGGTTACAGAGTTTCTGTTTCTGCGAATATTGAAATGCCGGCAGACATACCATCGGTAATATCTCATGGGGCTGAAGGTGTTGGCCTTTACAGGACTGAGTTTTTCTATTTTAACCGTACGGACCTTCCTTCGGAAGAAGAACAGTATACTGCGTATAAAAAGGTTGCTGAAGAAATTTACCCCAATCCTGTGATAATACGGACACTGGATATTGGAGGAGATAAATTTTCACATCAAATTGGTATCCAAAAAGAAATGAATCCGTTTCTCGGATGGAGAGCCATAAGGATTTGCCTTGAAGAACAGGAAGTTTTTAAACAACAGCTGCGGGCAATCTTAAGAGCGAGTGCGGTTGGGAATGTCAAGTTAATGTACCCCATGATCTCCTCTGTAGATGAAGTTTTAGAGGCAAATAAGATAGTAGAAGAAGTGAAAACATCTCTTGATAAAAGTAGAATTGCGTATGACAAGGAAATTGAAATGGGTGCTATGATTGAAATTCCGTCTGCGGCTATAACTTCGGACATAATAGCCCGCCATGTTGATTTTTTCAGCATAGGGACGAATGACCTTATTCAGTATTCAATTGCCGTAGATAGAGTGAATGAGAAAGTTGCTTACCTTTATGAGCCTGCGAACCCCGCTGTCCTAAGGTTGATTAAGAGTATTATAGATAACGGACATGCGGAAAATATCTGGGTGGGTATGTGCGGTGAAATGGCGGGTGACCTTGAAATGACTCTTATCCTTGTGGGCATGGGCATTGACGAGTTGAGTGCAAGTTCGATTATTGTTCCTGAGATAAAAAAGGTTATAAGAAGTTCTTCTTTTAAAAGTCTCCAGATGCTTTCAGAAAAGGTTTTGAAATGCAGTACCAGCTATGAAGTCAGGAAACTGGCCAGAGCGCTTCTTAAAAAGACTGCCCCGGAATTTGTTATGCAGCAGAATTACAGGATGCCATATTCAAAAGATGATCCCATATCAAATGCCCAGATTTAATTTTTCCTATTCATTCTTGACTTATGAGATTCATTTTTTTATATTAGGAAATCTTGTTTTTATGGGTTTAATGTAAAAGTAATCAGGGTAAAAGCCAGGAACTATGGAGTAGAAAAATGGAGAAAGTATTTTTTACATCGGAGTCGGTGACCGAAGGTCATCCTGATAAAATAAGTGATCAGATTTCAGATGGTATTCTTGATTCGATTCTTGCTCAGGATCCTGATGCAAGGGTTGCATGTGAATCTCTTGTTACAACTGGACTTGTTGTTGTCGCGGGAGAAATTACGAAAAAGACCAACAGCCATGTTGATTATGCGGATATTGCCAGAGATGTTATAAAGAAGATTGGTTACACAGATCCTGAAATAGGTTTTGATTATCGTTCATGTGCGGTTATTTCTGCGATACACTCGCAGTCTCTTGATATTTCTATGGGAGTTACGGCCGGAGAAGGCACTTACAAAGAGCAGGGGGCCGGCGATCAGGGCATGATGTTTGGATATGCTTCTAATGAAACACCTGAATATATGCCTTTGCCTATAGTGCTTGCGAATAAGCTTACAATGAAACTTGCTGAAGTAAGGAATAAAAAGATACTTAATTTTTTACGTCCCGACGGCAAAAGTCAGGTAACGGTTGAATATGATGATGGAAAGCCCATTCGTGTTGATACTGTTGTCGTTTCGACACAGCATAATCCTATGAAAATCAGCAGACTCAGGAGAGAAATTATTAACAAGGTGATAAAGCCTGTTATACCTGCAAAATATTTAGACAAAAAGACTCGTGTGTTGATAAATCCTACGGGAAGATTTGTTGTCGGCGGGCCTCATGGTGATACAGGGTTAACCGGAAGAAAAATTATTGTTGACACATATGGAGGAATGGGGCGTCATGGCGGGGGTGCTTTTTCGGGAAAGGATCCATCGAAAGTTGACAGGAGCGCAACATACATGGCTCGTTATATCGCGAAGAATATAGTTGCGGCGAAAATTGCCCAAAAGTGTGAAGTTCAGCTTTCATACGCTATTGGATACCCTGAGCCTGTTTCAGTTCTTGTGGATTGTTTTGGGACAGAAAAGATTTCTTTGGATAAAATAACAAAGCTGATAAGAAAGATCTTTAAATTAAAACCCGCGGAGATTGTAAGTCATTTAAAACTTAAAAGGCCGATTTATCAGGCGACTGCGGCCTACGGGCATTTTGGCAGAAAAGGGAAAGGGTTTACCTGGGAAAAGACTGATAAAGTTGCTATTTTAAAGCAACAGGCCGGAATATAGTAATTAGTGTATGCCAAAGTACAGGAGAGAAAATGAAATATGATGTGAAAAATTTAAAACTGGCTGCGGAAGGCCGGAAAAGAATTGAATGGGCTAATAACGATATGCCGGTGCTTAGTCAGATAAGGCACAGGTTTTTAAGTAAGAAAGTCCTCAGAGGAGTAAAAATGTCGGCGTGTCTTCATGTGACGGCTGAAACCGCTAACCTTATGAGAACGCTTAAAGCCGGTGGGGCTGATGTTGTTCTTTGCGCGTCAAATCCGCTTTCCACACAGGATGATGTGGCTGCATCACTGGTTTCTGATTACAAGATTCCTGTATTTGCTATAAAAGGGGAAAATAATAAAACCTATTATGATCATTTAAAAGCCGCGATAAAACATGAGCCGAACATTACTATGGATGATGGCGCTGATCTTGTTTCTGAGGTATTGCAAAAGCACCGGAAACTTCATGATAAAATTCTTGGTTCGATGGAAGAGACTACAACTGGAATAATAAGACTTAGAGCTATGGAAAAAGAAGGTGTTTTAAAGTTCCCCGTTATTTCGGTGAATGATGCTGATACCAAATATCTTTTTGATAACAGGTATGGAACGGGACAGTCAACTATAGATGGAATAATAAGGGCAACCGACCTTTTAATTGCCGGTAAAAATATAGTTGCGGCAGGGTATGGGTGGTGCGGCAAAGGTTTTGCAATGAGAGCGAAGGGGATGGGTGCTAACGTTATTATTACGGAAATTGATCCTGTAAGGGCGATTGAAGCGGCTATGGACGGAATGAGGGTAATGACAATGGCTGAAGCTGCTCCTATTGGAGATGTTTTCTGCACGCTTACCGGCAATAAGAGTGTTTTGCGGCCCGAGCATTTTAAAAAGATGAAAAACGGGGCACTTATTTGTAATTCCGGACACTTTAATGTTGAGATAGACATACCGGGCCTTATGAAACTTGCTAAAAAGGTAAAACGTAATGTAAGAAATTGTGTTGACGAGTTTGTCTTGTCCTCGAACAAATCGGTGTTTCTGCTGGCTGAAGGAAGACTTATTAATCTTGCTGCTGCTGAAGGGCATCCTGCATGCGTCATGGATATGAGTTTTTCCACCCAGGCACTGGCCGCGGAGTTTTGCCTTGAAAACAAAGGGAAGCTTAAGGCAAGGGTTTACGATGTGCCCGGGCAGATTGAAGATATAATCTCAAAAATGAAACTTAAATCGATGGGTATAAGAATTGATGGGTTGACGCCGGAGCAGAAAAAGTACATGGAATCCTGGCGCGTGGGAACTTAAGTCCAAATTAGCGAGTCTTAGAAAGAATTCCTATTCCTAAAACTGTAAATATAATATGAGGCAGCCATGCGGATAATGCCGGGTTTATAAAACCTTCTTTACCGGCGGCTATTGATGCGGAATAGATGATATAATATAAGAAAAATATACCAATGCTTAATGCTACACCAAAGATAGCTCCTCCCCGGCCTGTTATCTTTAAGGTGAAGGGAACAGCGAGAAAAATCACAACAATATTGATGAAAGGCAGGGAAGTCCTCTGATGTTTGTCGGTGTTAAACGATAGAAAAACATTGGATAATTTTGATTTTATAAGATCTTCTTTTGTTGTTGCGGTACTGAAAATCTGCTTGCTGAATTTTCCGCCTGGATCTTCCCTGTTCAAGTTACCCTCTCGCGTAAAATTTTCTGTTTTTCCATCGTAAAGAATCCATTTATTTCCTTCGATTATTCCTTTTTTGGCGTATATGCGTTTTTTCAATATTTTTTTATCAGGGTAATAGTATTTAATTTCGACTTGTTCTATTTTGCTGCTGTTTATTTCAAAAGTCTTAATATTATATAAGTTCTTTTCTTTATCCATCAGTATTAGATCTTTTAAAATATTGTCCTGTCCCGAAGTTTCGGATTTTTTATTGAATTCCTGCATGGCAAGCAGGTTTGCTCCGGATGCGAATTGTTCATTTATGAGGAAAGTGAAAAATGTTATAAACGAACCGACAAGTATATATGGTACCAGTATCCTATAGATGCTTATACCACTTGTCCTCATTGCGCTTATCTCGTTGTGTTTGCTTAAATTTCCCATGGAATATATGACAGCCAGGAGACTTGCGATAGGAGAAACCCGTACGATAATAAGCGGGAGCATAAGGAGATAAGAATAAATAATCTTTGTAAATGAAAGGGTTCCGCTTTGAATAAATTCTTCAAGGTTGACGATCAGATCCCTTATTATATAAAGGAGTATAAAGGTAAGCATACAGTAAGTAAACGGAACTAAAAAATTTCTTATAAGATATTTGTCGATGATTTTCATTTATTTTTAGTTCTCCAGAATAAAAATATTCCAAGGGATAGAAGAATAATGTTGGGTATCCAGACTATGTATTCCGGATGGATGTCGGTTTTTTTGTCCAGGGCCTTTGCAAGGATTATAAAACTGTAGTAACACATTGCGAGCCCCAGGCTCAGGGCAATTCCTATGCTTTTCTCGCTTCTGTGGGCCTTTATGCCCAGAGGGATTGCTATAATAGTGAATATTATACAGGAAACTGAACTTGCCAGCCTGCTGCTGAATTCGACTTTAAGAGGTGTCGCGTTAATTCCTTTTTTCTTATACTCTTTGATTTTTCTGAGGAGTTTGCTTATGGGCATATCATTGGCACAGCGGGCTATATATTTGTTGGGCTTTTCGGGTAATTTGAATTCAAGCTGGTAGTTGTCAAAGCTTCCCCTGAAAAAGTTTTCTGGATTTTCCGGATCCGGGGCATCGAAGCTGCCGTCTTTAAGCTCAAGCTTTATTGTTTTATCTTTTGCGGCGTATTTAATTTTTCCTTCTTTCGCGATAATTGTGTTAGCGGGAGAATTTTCTTTTACTTCGAATATCATTAAATCTTTCAGGATGTTGTCTGTCTTATCCTCGCAGTAGATTACGTAGGGGTAAAATGCCTCAATGAATACTCCTTTTTCAATTAATTTAACCGGGTTAATGTTTCCGACCTTGCTTATATCCAGCTTTTTGCTTTTTCTGATAACGTAGTGGCATGAGGGGGAAATATAGGAAGCTATAATAAAACTTATAACTGCAATGACAAGGGCAGATTTAAGAACAGGCTTTGAAATATAAAATAAACTGAGCCCGGATGCTTTCATCGCAGTGATTTCATGGTTTGCTGAAAGCTTTCCGAACATCAGAAGGCCGGCGGTCAAACATGTTAGCGGTATGGTATAGCTAAGAAGGTAAGGGGTAATGTAAAATATCATTTTAAAAACAAAGGCAAGCTGAACCCCTTTCAATAGGAGTTGAATTAATTCTACAAGATTTCCTATAAGAAGAACGAATGTAAATATTCCCAGAGCAAACATAAAATTCGTAAAAAAATCTTTTAATAAGTATTTTGTCAAAATTTTCATAATCTCAGAAATTATACATATGGTGCCGATATTAATCAACCAGGATTTTAGTATCTGGTATCTAGACCCCTCCGGGGAGGCTCCGCTTCGCTTCGCACTATGTAGTATTTCGTATATAGTATATTGTAAAAACGAACAAAAGAAAAAGTAACCACAGAGCCTGCCGGTAGGCAGAAATAGCAAATAAAATTAGCTGTCAGCCTTTAGCTACATACTACATATTATATACTACATACGGCTTCTATCGTTTTTCTATTGACAATGAACTTATCCGTCGGTAATATTACTAACCATTCTGAGATGGGCGATTAGCTCAGCTGGTTAGAGCGCTAGCTCGACAAGCTAGAGGTCACTGGTTCGACTCCAGTATCGCCCACCATCCGCCTTCGTTTGGAGTTGGGTGTTTCATTCCAGAAGCTACGGCGGACAAGTCTTAAAAAATTTAATGGCGGATGTCCTCCAAAGTTTTGGCGTAGGAGGACAAAGACTAAATTACGCTGAATTTATTATTTGATTTAATTGGCGAAAATTGGGATAATCACCTGTAGTATTTGAATTTAAAAAAGATAGTGAATCAGGAAGGAGAAAAGACTACTGGTTGTAGTGGTTCCTTATGAGTAAGACCCCTTTGAAATCTACCGGAGCTGATCTTGAAGCTCTGCGACATAGCGCCTCACATGTAATGGCTGAAGCCGTACTTAAACTTTTTCCCGGAACAAAGTTGGCGATAGGTCCAGCTATAGAGGACGGTTTTTACTATGATTTTGAGACCCCTGGGGCTTTTACTCCCGACGTTCTTGAGGAAATTGAGAAATTGATGGCGGAGAGTATAAAAGCTAACCACAGATTTGAGCGCATTGAGATGGATCGGGAAGAAGCATTAAAGTTTTTCAGGCAGAAAGATCAGATTTATAAGATGGAACTTATTGAATCTATACCGGATGAAAAAATTCTTTTCTATAAACATGGAGATTTTATTGATCTCTGTAAAGGACCTCATGTAGTTTCCACGGGGGAGGTGAAGGCTTTCAAGCTTTTAAAGATTGCCGGAGCTTATTGGCGCGGCGATGAGAAAAACAAGATGCTTCAGCGTATTTACGGGATAGCCTTCTATAACAAAAAACAGCTTGAAGACCACCTGAATAAACTGGAAGAGGCGAAGAAAAGAGACCACCGGAAACTTGGCAAAGATTTGAACCTTTTCAGTATGCAGGAATCTATAGGCCCCGGTCTTGTTTTATGGCATCCGAAAGGAGCACTCATCAGAAAGATAATCGAAGATTTCTGGAAAGATGAACATCTAAAAGCTGGTTATGACCTTGTTAATACGCCTCATATTGCGTTGCTGGATTTGTGGAAAAGAAGCGGACATTTAGATTTTTATGAGGAAAATATGTATTCTCCTATGCAAGTCGATGAGTTTAAATATGAAATAAAGCCGATGAATTGTCCCTTTCACATTGCCATATATAAGAATCAAATACACAGCTACAGGGAGTTTCCAATCAGATGGGCTGAACTTGGAACTGTTTACAGGTATGAAAGAAGAGGAGTTTTGCATGGCCTTATAAGAGTCAGGGGTTTTACACAGGATGACGCGCATATTTTTTGCCTTCCGGGACAACTGGAAGAAGAGATAAAGAAAATAATTGATTTTGTTGTTTATATGCTTTCTACCTTTGGTTTTAAAGAATATGATGTATATCTTTCAACCAGGCCTGAAAAATTTGTTGGTTCACAAGAAAATTGGCAAAAGGCTACTAACGCTCTTAAAAATGCTCTTGAGCAAAAGAAAATGAAATATGAAGTTGATCTCGGAGAAGGGGTATTCTATGGCCCGAAAATCGATATAAAGATAAAAGACGTTATGGGTAGAGCTCATCAGTGCAGTACAATTCAAGTAGATTTTAACATACCTGAGAAATTTGATGTTTCATATATCGGTGAGGATGGAAACGAACACAGGCCTATAATGATTCACAGGGCGTTAATGGGGTCGCTGGAAAGGTTTTTTGCTGTTCTTATTGAACATTATGGAGGTGCGTTTCCTGTATGGCTTTCTCCTGTTCAGACTGAATTGATTACTATATCTGATGCTCAGCTTGAGTACGCTTCTTCGGTTAAGAAAAAGTTGGAAGAAAAAGGCATCAGGGTTCACCTGGATGACAGAAACGAGAAGATGGGAGCAAAGATTAGGGAAGCTCAGATGCAGAAAATCCCCTACATGATTATTATTGGAAATAAGGAAATGGAAGATCAAACGGTTTCTGTCAGGACAAGAAAAGGTGACCAGCAAAATGGCATAAAGATAGAAAATTTTATCAGTGAAATAAATAGAAAAATAGACGCAAAAAATTGAAACTCAAAGGAGGTGTTTTATCGAAAGGGATTTTACAAAGGTAAACGAAAAAATAAGGGTTCCCGAAGTGAGACTCATTGACTCAGACGGAAAACAGTTAGGTATTTTGAAGATAGCTGAGGCAAAATACATAGCCCGGGAAAAGAAACTTGACCTTGTGGAAGTTGCCCCTATGGCAAAACCGCCTGTTTGCAGAATAATGGATTATGGAAAATATCGCTATGAACAGACAAAAAGAGAAAGACAGGCGAAAAAAAAGCAGCATGTAGTAAAAGTAAAAGAAGTAAAGATAAGTCCCAGGATAGGCAATCACGATTATGGCATAAAAATCAAACACCTTATAGAATTTCTGAAGAAAGGGTGTAAGGTAAAAGTGACACTTATGTTCAGGGGGCGTGAAATGGCACATAAGGAACTGGGACGCAATGTGTTAGAGAGAATTGTAGAGGACACGAAAGAGTATGGCGCTGTCGAGATGCGGCCCCGGGAAATGGGTAGGTTTGTGACTATGGTTATGGGTTCTAAATCTACGAAATCTTCTTAAAAGTGTCGAATGTGGTTTGACTAAGATAAGAGTTCCGGCTGTAGCTCTAATTACCATGATTATAAATACTTCCTAAAAAAAATCTTGCCTTTTTAATTAAAACGTATTACTCTTTAGTGCTTTATGTGGTGTTTCACTGTACAAGGAGATATTGAATGCCCAAGCTGAAAACAAAAAAAGCCGCTGTAAAGCGGTTTAAGAAATCCAAAAGTGGTAAAATCCTGCACTTTAAAGCGAATGCGGGACATTTGATGGGAAAAAAAACAGGTAAAAGAAAAAGAAAATTAAGGAAGTGTGCAGAGGTTTCCTTGTCTCAGAAGAGTAGGATTACCAGAATGCTTCCTTAGAAAATTGGAGGGGATGAAAAATGCCACGGGCAACTAATGCGCCTGCTACTAAAAAAAGGCATAAAAGGGTTTTAAAACGTGCGAAGGGGTTTGTGGGGGGGCGAAGTAAGCTCTTCCGGACAGCAAATGAGTCTGTTAAAAGGGCCCGGAAATTTGCCTTTAGAGATAGGAAAGTGAAGAAGAGACAGTTTCGCTCTTTGTGGATTGTGAGAATTTCTGCTGCGGTGAAGCAGGCTGGCCTTTCATACAGCAAATTTATAGACGGTTTGACAAAAGCCGGTGTTGAGTTGGACAGAAAGATTCTTTCGGATATTGCGGTAAGCGATGAAAAAACTTTCAAAGAAATTGTTGAGACGGCAAAGAGCAGTTTAAAATAGTTTCTCTTAATTCTGTGTTCGGGTTTGAAAACAATGGCTATAGCAAGTAGTTTAATTATAGATTCATCACGAATTTCGGTAACAGGAGATCTTGAAATTATCAATTCTGCTGATATTTGATACTTTCCCCTGGTGCTAAGGACTAAGGAGCCGTTGATTTTTATATCCGGGCTCGGTAACCCTTTTTTGGGTTAAGGAGCCTGAAATATGAATAATAATATCAACAGTATCAAAGAAGAAGCCCTTCAAGAAATTACAAAAGCTGACACTCTTAGTCAACTTGAAGCAGCCAGAATAAAATTTCTTGGGAAAAAGGGCAAAGTTTCAGATTTACTTGAGAAAATGAAGAAAATGACTCCCGATGAAAAACCTCTCTTCGGGAAACAGGTAAATTCCTTAAAAGTTTCAATTCAGGCAGGTATTGCCGAGGCAAAAAAATCTCTGGAACAAAAAAGCGAAAGACTTTGTTCATTTGTTGATAAAATAGATATTACTCTTCCGGGGCTTAAAAAGAAATTAGGAACGGTTCACCCGATAACTCAAACCATAGAAGATGTTGTGGCAATCTTCAGGGATATGGGTTTTTCTTTTGCTGACGGCCCCGATATAGAAACAGAATTCAATAATTTTGATGCTCTTAACACTCCCGAAGATCATCCTTCAAGAGATTTACAGGATACTTTTTACCTTGAAAATGGCAGCCTCTTGAGGACTCAGACTTCACCCGTTCAGATAAGAGTGATGATGAGCAAAAAGCCCCCGATTCAAATAATTGCTCCCGGCAGAGTTTACAGGAATGATACTCCCGATGCTACTCATGGACATACCTTTCACCAGATTGAAGGATTATATGTTGATAAAAAGGTTTCTTTTGCTGACCTTAAAGGAGTTTTGCACAGTTGTGCCAGACAGCTTATGGGTAAAGATGTAAAAATAAGATTTAGGCCTCATTTTTTTCCGTTTACAGAACCGAGTGTGGAATATGATTTTTCCTGTGTAATGTGTGGGGGAAAGGGATGTAAAATTTGTAAGAATTCGGGATGGATTGAAATTTCCGGGGCGGGAATGGTAGATCCCAGAGTTTATGAAAAGGTTGGATACGACCCCGAAAAATATTCAGGATATGCTTTTGGCCTGGGGATTGAAAGAATAGCCATGATTAAATACGGGATAGATGATTTAAGACTGTTTTATGAAAATGATGAGAGGTTTTTAAATCAGTTTGCATGAAAGTATCTTATAAACAGCTTAAGCAATATGTGGACATAAACCTTTGTCCTGATGAGGTAAGAAACCTTCTTACCATGTCTGGAACAGAGGTGGAGAGTGTTCAGGAACCTCCGAATCTTGATGGTCTGCTGGTTGCAGAAATAATTGAGATTAAGAAACATCCCAACGCTGATAAACTTTCGCTTTGCCGGGTTAATACCGGCAAAAAAGAGATAACTGTTGTTTGCGGCGCTAAAAATATGAAGGAAAAAGATAAGGTGATTTTTGCGTCTGCCGGTATGCTTTTGCCGAACGGTGTGAAACTTAAAAAAGCTAAAATACGCGGCATTGAATCTGAAGGTATGCTTTGCGCCGAAGATGAATTGGCCCTTGGCGATGATCACGTGGGGATTATTATACTTAAACCTGATGCTGTGCCGGGGAAACCTGTTAAAGATTATTTGGATCTGGATGTTATTTTTAACTTTGAAATAACCCCTAACAGGCCTGACTGCCTTAGCATTTTAGGAATAGCCAGGGAAATTGCAGCTGTTACCGGGCAAAAGCTGAAACGCCTAAAAATCAGCGTTTCTGAAATTGCAAAGGATGCGTCATCCGCGGCTTCAGTTAAGATAGAGGATAGAGAGAAGTGTCCTTTCTATACAGC
>JAGLRQ010000039.1 GCA_023136205.1 Candidatus Auribacterota bacterium | reverse complement strand
CCACGCTGGTTACGCAGGACGTTAGGCGACTAAAAAAATGCGTCGAAAAATTTTAATAACCATAACATTACTTTTTAGCATTATTTCTGGTTTTCATTGGCAATCTGGCAGGTCAATTCCTGATGCCATACTAACCATAATATTTTATCCTCTTATCTTAGGTTGTCTTGCCTCATTTATTTCTATAAGACAAAAGTTGATTTTGAAACATACCATACCATTGTTTTTGATTATTATAACTACAGTAAGTCGTTCAGTATATTATACTATAGATGCAGGATATAATTATGTTCTAAAAGATCCAGAGACTCAAATATTTACAATACTGTCATTTTTTGGAGAAATGTTTTTTATATATCTTTCTTACTTGACTCTATACGTTTTTTTAAAATTTAAGAAAGGCGGGACAGCCTAACAAATCACTGAAGCCGACGTGGAACACGCGCTGGCGGCGCTTCGCGATTATGTTGTAGTATACACGCGGCTTAGTTCAACCGTTATATTTTAAAAACCAATAAGACTTTAGTGAAGTATTCTTCCCTTTTTGAAAATTTGTTCCGGTTATAAATATCTAATTGTCTCCTGGATTCCTGCCTTCGCAGGAAAGACATTTTTAAAAATGTTTCTTATCCTTGTCATTCCGTACTTGGTACGGAATCTGGGACTATCGGCAATGTTGAAAAACATTCGGATTAACTTTGTCCAGCGTATAATCCGGTGCTATAATTTTACTCATACCTCAGCTTTTTGTGTTATAATATCGGCAGATTGGCTTCGAACTATTAACTGGAAATATAACAATGCAATCCAGTGGATGTTGAATAGGCGCCTGCGCAAAAAAACAAGTTTTTTTGATTTCTACGTGTCCGCAACACCACTGATTTTTAACGTTCGATGGGAAAATACAGTGAAAATTAAAGCTAAATGTCGAAAGGTTCTATGTAATGGCATAGGAGTTGTAGCTTTTGCGTTCTTAATTCTTTTTCTTTTGTCACCCATCTTCCTTATGGCAGAAGAAATTCTACCGGATTCAGATTTTTTCTGCTTTGGCAAGGTTTTGAAAGTTGACGGTCTTGAAAACCCACACAAAAAGAATCCTCATCATATAGCACAATATTCAATATTTCTTTGCAAACAAGGATTTACGGAAAAAATGATTGAGGAAATTGGTCACGTAGAAAAAAATGAAACTCTTGGCAAATCGCTCATAGCATTTCTACGAGAGTTTGGCCCAGATTTGGAAGTGTTTAAAAACAAAACAATCTTTTTGAAATTTTATGGCTACAGGGTTGGTAAGGATACCAGTATATGGTACTACTATTTTACTGATGCAATGGGAAAAGAGCTCCCTCGAAAACCTTGGATATCGGTGCATAGGTCAAATTATGATTTTCAATGTGCTCTAACAGGCATCTTCCTCAATTTGCCAGGGGAAGAGATATCGACAATACCAAAAGGGTTAAAAACAATAAATAGCAAATACAACATCGAACAAGACAATTCAGTGGATGTTGAATAAGCGTTGGCGCAAAAAATAATATTTTTTGATTTTCTCGTGTGTGCAACACCACTGATTTTTAACGTTAGCTATAAATAAAAGGGGAAATAATGAAAATACTAATTATCTTCAATCGTCAACCTTATGATAACACGGATGTCACATGGAATGGATTACGTCTTGCGGGAAAATTGCTGGAGACAGAGCAAGAAGTAAAAATATTTTTGATGAATGATTCTGTTGATATGGCACGTGAAGTGTGTAATCCACCAGAAGGATACGATCAAGATTTATCTCAAATGTTAAAAGATTTAATTGCCAAGGGCGTATCAGTCAAAGTGTGTGGAACATGTATGGTGCGTTGTGGAATTCACAAAAATCAGCCTTATTTTGAAGGTGCTCAGAAAGCTACAATGCCAGAATTAGCCGAATGGGTAGTCGATTGCGAAAAAATACTTACTTTCTAACAAAATAAATGTATAGAAAAATTAATAAGAGAGTATTTCATGAAAGATAACAAATTTGTATTCCAATCGATAGGAATTATCCATTCTCCGCATAAAGAAATTTCCAAAATCCCGATACAACCTGTTTTTTGTAATGACATTGAAGGTACAATTATATTGAATAATAAATATGCTGACGGATTGAAAGATTTGCAAGGATTTTCTCATATCTATTTGTTCTATTATTTCGATCATTCACAGAAAACGTGTTTACGTTTAAAGCCATATCTGTCAGACTATGAACATGGTATTTTTGCTACACGCGCTCCACACCGTCCCAATAAATTAGGGATGAGTCTTGTGCGATTGGATAGAATTGAAGATAATATTCTTTATGTCAGAGATCTTGATATATTGGATGGCACACCTTTACTTGACATCAAACCATACATACAAAGGTTCGATTCAAGGGAAGATGTCAAATCAGGGTGGCAAGATACTGTCTTAAATGATGTTGCATCAGTGCGAGGTTTGAGAGATTTTAAGAGACAGAAAGGAAAATTCTAATCACTCCCTTTAGGCTAAAAGTCAAAGGGTGTAGAATAAAAATACCTAACAATAGCGTTAACCAGGCGTGGAATTTCGGCTCTGGTGACAAACATAGTTTGATTCTCCGCATGCGCCACGCTGGTTACACAAGACGTTAGGAGTATGATAATGGATCAAGATCAAAAAATTGTAACTATTACGACTGGGAATATCACTGAGGTTGACTTAATTAAAAATGTACTCGAAACTAATGGGATCAAATCATATTTGAAAGATGAGAGCTTGGGAAGATGGGCTCCGCACATAGCCTCTCCTGGCGGTGTTGGTGCTGTTAAGATCGCTGTTGCCGAGTCTAATGTGAGCAGAGCCAAGGCTATAGTTATGGAAATGTCATCAAAAGGATCAGATTCCCCGCAGGAAAAATCGCAAGCGGATTTATGGACTTGCCCAAGTTGCGGAGAGGATATCGAAGACCAATTTACCAAATGTTGGAAATGTCAAACTATACGTCCAGGTAGCGATGACGCAATCAATAAGAACTCCTAACCAGGCAATGCCGTGAACGCGGTATCCGCGCTGGCGCGCGTATACTACCCTAACGGCTCGTCGCTGATTTTTGCGTTAGAAAGTGTAGAAAATGAAAAAATATTTTTCGTTATCAATTCAACTTGTAAATCAGAAAACATTCTATGTATTCCTGTTAGCAATAATTTCAGCGATTAATCTAAAAGATGGAGGTATTCTGTTTTTATTGTTGAAATTGATTGTAACATTTCCAATCTCAATAGTTATATATGGGCGTTTTATTGAGCAAATAACTGGGGCACCGAAAGATCTTGCAAAAAACATATTTAATCGTAATTGGATAAACTATATCGTGGTATGTTTTATCTTGTTTTTACCTCTTTTCCTTGGACGTCTCTTCAATCTTATTCCGAATATGATAGTTAATTTCTCCTTACAGGCTATTATTGTAGTTTTATCTATTTATATTTTCCCGCTTATTTATCTAACCGGAAAAGGACTGCCCACTATTCAAGCTGGTTTAAATTATTTATTTAAAAACCTTCAAAACAGTATACCGGTGATGTTATTAGCCTTTAGCACAGTAGTTATCAAGTTGTTATTTTTCCCATATTTTGCTCTGCATATTTTGAAGGATTTTTATTCCTTTAAATATCTTTTATGGGGTAGTGCAATGAGCTTTGGTCTAATATATCTGGGTTTTGTGGTTTTCTGCATGGCGGGTTTCAAGTTAGCAGATAAAACAACACAAGAAGAACAAACATGTTAAAGAAATTGCAAAAGAAATAATTTCTAACAACCCGCTTCAGTGGACCCGCCACAAAGCATAGGCCCTCAGGAATCTGAAAGATTCCAAGGACTTTAGTCCCGGGAATTCTACGAATTCCTCGGGGCGGGCAAGCTGTTGAATAGGCGCTTGCGCAAAAATTAGAAATTTTTGATTTCTGCGTATGCACAACACCACTGATTTTTAACGTTATAAGTAAAATACACATTATTTAAAGGTTGCATATTTATACCTACATGGTATACTATTTATATCATGAACTTTGAGTTTGATAAAAACAAAAGTGAACGCAATAAAAAAAAGCATGGGATTTGCTTTGTTGAAGCCCAAAAATTATGGGATGATCCTGATTTAATTGAAATTCCTGCCAAGACGGTAGATGAACCAAGATTTTTGGTTGTTGGCAAGATTGAGGAAAAATGTTGGTCGGGAATTATTGTTTATCGTAACGAAAAATTAAGAATTATCTCTGTGCGTCGTTCTAGGCCAGAGGAGGTGGAAATGTATGAAAGCTAAAGAATTTGATAAAAAATTTAATGAAGGGAAAAACATTAAGAAGTATTTAGATCTCTCAAAAGCCAGAAGGCCGGAGCAGGAACAAAAGAGAATAAATGTCGATTTTCCTATTTGGATGGTTCATTCGCTTGATAAAGAAGCCAAACGCCTCGGGGTTCCTCGTCAGTCTATTATCAAAGTTTGGGTTGCGGAACGGTTAGGAGAAGCCATCGCAAAATAGTAGGCAAACTTATAACCAAACAATCCAGTGGATGTTGTATAAGCGTCGGCGCAAAAAAACAAGTTTTTTTGATTTCCACGTGTGCGCAACACCACTGATTTTTATCGTTATTATATGAAGAGATAATGGGGAAATTTAATCCTTGACAATCCGTACGTAATAGCGTACAGTATATTTGAGGTGATTATTATGAAAACATTAACGGCAACTGAAGCAAGAACACAACTATACAAACTATTGGATGAAACTGCTTCTTCTCATGAACCAATCCAAATTACCGGAAAGAGGACAAATGCTATTCTCGTTTCGGCAGATGACTGGGCAGCAGTGAAAGAAACTCTTTATCTTCTATCTATCCCCGGAATGAGGAAATCCATACGTGAAGGGCTTAAAACTCCTGTGAAAAAATGCAGTAAGGATTTGAAGTGGTGAAGAAATGGCAATTAGTTTATACAAACCAAGCCCAAAAAGATGCTAAAAAGATTGCGGCGTCGGGATTACGTTCAAAAGCGGAAAAACTTCTGGAAATTCTTGAAAAAGACCCTTTTCAACAACCTCCATCTTTTGAAAAATTAGTCGGAGATATAACAAGAGCATACTCTCGACGTATTAATATTCACCATAGGTTGGTCTATCAGGTTCTCAAGAAAAGTAGAGCTGTGAAAGTAATTCGAATGTGGACACATTACGAATGACAGAAAAAGCATATAACAAAGGTATGAAAAAATGATAAAAAGAGTGGTTTTGCTGTTAAATCAAGATGATTTTAATGGTATCCACTCTTTCTTTATCCGTGTGAATCTGTATTTTAAATCAGTGTACATCCGCGTCTAACTATGAGCAAAAAAACAATCTTTACCATTCTTTTCCTATTTCTGCTATGCCTTATTTCAGCTCCGCTGAAGGCGGCTGATGAAGGCCTCTATCCCGCGAGGATAAAGGACATATCCGACCAAGCCTATGAAAAAGCTGTTATACATCTTTTAGATAACGCCCGGGACTCCATTACAATCTCAATGTTCATAATGAAACCGGGCACAGATGCCAGGCATACCATCAACCGTTTGATGAAAGACCTGGAAGAGGCCTTAGAAAGAGGCGTGAGTGTTGATATATACCTTAACACAAAAATAGACAAGAGCAGCCGTTATCTCACCGAAGTTGGCAAAGGAGAGATATTTGATACATTGCGCCAAAAAGGCGGTCGAATCTGCCTGGCTAATCCACGATATATGCTTCATGACAAGATGATTATAGTTGACAACCGCTATGTCGTTATCGGCAGTACCAACTGGAGCGTAAGCGCTTTAACTCGCAACCTTGAATCATCAGTTCTCATAGATTCCCCGGTACTGGCAAAAGAGCGCCTTCGGCGGATGAAAACCATTCATCTTCAGGGAGAAGATTTAAGGGGGCCCGCGCAGATTAGCCTGAAGAAAATATATCCGCTTCCTGAACTGATTGAACTGCCAGGGGCGCTGATGAACAACAAACGTTATTTTCCCGGAATGCTCAGTAAACGAGATAACCGGGCGATGGATCTTTATCTATTACTCATAGCAGAGTCCCAACGCCGAAAATCAAAAGAATTCTATATTTCTCTTGAAAAGCTCGCGGGCCAATTAAACTTCCCTCAAGACTGGGATGCTTCAGCTTTGCGCAGACAAGTGATAAAGTCTTTAAGAAAGCTTAAAAGTAGATACGGACTTATAGATGTCCAATTTAAATATGCCCGGGCGGCAAAGATAAAATTGATTGATATTTCAGGTGAAACTTTTTCTCTTAAACGCGGGTTTTTTGAACCATCATTCCTTTCTGCCCAAGGCCAAAGCACCAAGTTCGTTCTTCTGATTAAAGCATATCTGAAAGCTAATGGGAAAAACATAACTGATTTCACCAACACTGAATTAGGAAAAATGTTTTATGTAAATAGAAAAACAATTGGTGACGGCCGTCCTTTCATCCCTCTTGATTCCACCCCATAAACATGCTCTAACCCCCTACAATTCACGAGATATTAGATACTGTAATAAATTGGACAAAAAAAATAGATAAAAAATTAGGAGAAATATTATAATTATAGTATGATTTAAAAAAGTGGAAGTGTTCCTAATTAACCGTGGAGTTACCGGGAGGAAAAAGTGCCTATGAGCGAGATAATATTGGTAAATCTTGAAAAAGTCAAAACAATTTTGGGTGATTTTAGGAATGAAGGATTGACCAAAGTATCAACAACTGAGGTGCTTCAAAAATACCAGGGGGGATATTTCAACAACACTAACACTCCGCCATCTAAGTCATTCAACGCTAATTTTGGCCGGGTATTAAAACGCAATGAAATAGAATTGGAGATTACTGAATTGTCTTCCGCAGAACCAACAGTTAATAATATTGGCAGAGAAACCAATCCTTCGCTTTGGCAATTAAATAAGGAAAAATCTAACTAGACGCGGAGAACGGAAATAGAATTTTATTTCAACCTAAAAGTAATATGCCTCTTCCATTTATCACTTTGTTTGGGAAAGTCAGTGCGAAAATGAGCTCCCCGGCTTTCTTTTCTCTTAATTGCCGCTGAGATCATAATCCTGGCTATCATAAGCATATCCTGAAGCTCAAAACCATCTACATATTTAACACAGGCTGAAAGGGTATACTTCTCCCAGAAACTTATAATATTTAAAGCTTCTTCAAGGGTTTCTTTATTCCTCTCAAGGCCTATACACATCCACATAACACTCTGCAGAGATCTTTTAACATCATCCACATCCAGAGCATTAAATAACTTCCGTTCCTTATAATATTTTATATCGGGAACGGGTTTTTTGTTTTTATTTGAATGCAAAGCGGCAGTTTTTCCAGCTCTCGCGCCAAAAACAAGTGACTCAAGTAAAGAATTGCTTGCCAGCCTGTTTGCTCCCTGAACACCGGAGCATGATACTTCCCCGCACGCAAAAAGCCCGTCAATATTTGTACAGCCGTTGATATCAGTTTTAATCCCACCCATCATATAATGAGCGCTGGGCCTCACAGGTATTTTATCTTTTGGTATATTAATCCCATACTCCTTACAAATCTTTTTTATACTCGGGAACCTTCTTGAAACCTTTGCGGCAGACATTTTTGAAAGATCCAGATAAACACAGTTAGACCTGGTTTTTTTCATCTGCTCTACGATTGCCCTGCTTACAATATCGCGCGGAGCCAAATCTTTAAGGTAATGGTACCCCTTCATAAAATGCTTGTTTCTCTTGTCAACCAGAATACCTCCTTCACCCCTCACGGCCTCCGAAATCAGAAATCTAGGAGCTCCGGCAAGATATAATGTTGTCGGATGAAACTGCATAAACTCCATATCCATTAATGCAGCCCCCGCTCTGAAAGCGAAAGCCATTCCATCGGCAGTAGCAATCTCAGGATTTGTTGTCTCCCTGTAAATCTGCCCCGCGCCTCCTGTCGCGACAATTGTTGAAGAAGCAACAACCGCAAATTGTCTGCCTGAACGATTATCAAAAACAATAACCCCATAACATCTTGATTTATAATGCAATAAATCAATAACAAAATGTTTCTCAAGGATTCTTATGTTAGGATTTTTCTTAACGGCTCGAATCAGTGTTTTCTCTATTTCTTCACCTGTATTGTCACCATTCGCGTGAATTATTCTGTTTTCGCTGTGAGCACCTTCTCTCCCAAACAGGAGACCTTCTTTATCCTTATCAAATTTCGCTCCAAGAGCCATTATTTCCCTTACTCTCTCCACACCCTCCCGCACCAGGATTTTAACCGCGGTTTTATTGCATAACCCCGCGCCCGCAAAGATGGTGTCTTCAAAATGCTTCTTCCAGGTATCATTCTTAGAAAGGGATACAGCTATTCCTCCCTGCGCATGGTAAGTATTGCTTTCCTCAACCCCGGACTTGGTAACAATGATAACTTTCCCATACCTGGCCGCTTCTAAAGACGCGACCAAACCGGCAGAACCTGAACCTACCACGACAACATCTGTTTTTATCCTGGATAATTCAGAAAGCTTGAAATTTACAAGATACCGGGGATTCATAACTATCCTTGAAGGATCTTATTTTTACCATCAACTTTTATAAACGCAGGCTTAAAATTTTTCACATCTTCTTCAGGAACCGAACAGAAGCACATTATAATAAGCTGGTCTCCTGTTTCTCCAAGACGGGAAGCCGCCCCGTTAAGGACAATCTCTCCTGAACCCCTTTTTCCCTCGATAACATATGTCTGAAATCTTGCTCCATTATTAAGGTTCGCAACTTTTACAACTTCATATACTATAAGATTGGCGGCTTCCATAAGTTCCGGATCAATTGTTATGCTTCCTTCATAAGATAAAGCTTTCTCTGTAACAGTAACCCTGTGTATTTTAGATTTACACATCATTCTATGCATAATTCACTACCTCCTTACTACCTGCCTGGTTTTAGTATAATATTATCAATCAGCCTTGCTTTTCCTACATTTACCGCAACAGCCATAAGAACTTTACGTTTGAGCTTTTTCAATGGTTTCAGGTTTTCTGTATCCACTATATCAATATAATCTATCTCCCCTCGGAGATTTGCTTCTATAACGTGTCTTATAGCCGCCTTAATTTTAGCAGAACTTCTTTCACCCTTTTTAACCCTCTTTTCCGCAATTTTAAGCGCTTTATATATAAAACAGGCCTTCGCTCTCTGGCCTTTCGTAAGATATTTATTTCTCGAACTTAATGCAAGGCCGTCAGGCTCCCTCACAATCGGCGCAACCTTTATTTCCACAGGCATATTAAGATCTGAAACCATTCTCTTTATTATATATGACTGCTGGGCATCTTTCTGTCCAAAATACACCGTGTTCGGTACAACAATATTAAACAGTTTCGCGACTACAGTGGTTACCCCCTTAAAATGTCCAGGGCGCGACCCGCCGCAAAGGCTTTTGCTAAGGGAAGTTTCTTCCACATAAGTCGAAAACCCTGCCGGATAGATATCTTTTCTTCCGGGGTAAAAAAGAACATCAACGCTTTCCTCCCGGCAGATTAAAGCGTCCTTTCTAAAGTCTTTTGGATACGCGCTAAAATCTTCGTTCGGCAAAAACTGCGCGGGATTAACAAAAATACTTACTACTACAATATCATTTCTCTTCCCGGCCTTCTTTATAAGGCTTAAATGACCGGCATGAAGAAAGCCCATGGTCGGAACAAATCCTATTGTCCTGCCTTTCTTCTTCTCGGCCAGAGAAAATTTCCTCATCACATCAATTTTTTTTATTATACGCACACTTTTACCCTATCCAACAACCCTGCACCCCTTTTCATATGGTAAACATAGGAATATTGCATTCTATAGTTGCATATTTTGTCGTGCGTTGTGCGTAAAAAATACACAATACTCAATACTCAATACGAAATTTCAATATGAATGTTCCTCATCAGGAAATTTGCCTTCCCGAACCTCCCGCGCGTATGACGCTAACGCGTTTCTTATCAATTTTCCGGCTTCAGCATATACCTTTACAAATTTAGGTTTTTTCTTGTCATAAAGCCCTGCTATATCGCTGAACACCATTATCTGTCCGTCACAGTAAGGCCCCGCGCCTATACCTATAGTAGGGACATTAACCGATTCGGTAATCTTTTTTCCTACGGAGGTTGGGACACATTCCACAACAATAGAAAAAACCCCGGCATCTTCTAATTCTTTCGCGTTATCCAGAAGTTTTTCTACCTTTTCAGGCGTTTTGCCCTGAACTTTGTAACCGCCCATAACCAGAATATCCTGGGGTGTAAGCCCGATATGCCCCATAACAGGAATGCCGTGGCCGACAAGTTCTCTGACGGTAGAAACTATGTTCTTTCTCCATTCAATTTTTACGGCTCCGGCCCCGGCTTTTTTAATAAATTTGCCCGCGTTAAATACGGTATCTTCAACAGAAACACCACATGACATGAAAGGCATATCCGCGACAATAAGAGACTTGAGGCCGGCGCGGACGACCGCCTTTGTGTGATGTATCATCTCATCCATTGTTACAGGCAGTGTATTCTCATATCCCAGGGCAACCATTGACAAAGAATCACCTACAAGCACAATTTCAGGGGAAGCTTCTTCACTAAGGGCCGCGGTAGCCCAGTCATAGGCGGTTATCGCGACAATCTTTCTTTTGCCGTGTTTAAGTTTTTTTATGTTTTCCGGGGTTAATTTATCTTTCATCGCTCCACTCTCTTAACAAATTGCTTTGAATCTTTTAAACTTTCGATAAAACAACTAAGCTTTTCTCCACGCAAAGGGTGTTTAATATCACCGCTTATTTCCGTTAACGGAACCAATACAAAAAGCCTTTCATGAAACTTCGGATGAGGTATTTTTAAAACCGGGCCATCTACAACTTCATCTTTATAAAGAAGTATATCCAGGTCTATAATCCTGTCTCCGGATTTTGTTTGCTTCCTCCCAAGAACTTTTTCAATATGTTTTAGTCTTTCAAGGAGCTCAAAGGGGCTCAACTCAGTCTTAATTTTTACAGCAGTGTTTAAAAAAAAATTCTTAGAAGAAATATCAACAGGGGCCGATTCATAAAAAGATGCTTGAAAAACTGATTCTATTCCTCTTTCTTTCTTTAAAAAACTTACCGCACTATCAATATTTTCAAATCTGCTGCCTAAATTTGAGCCTATCCCGATATAAACTTCACTACTCATGCAACTTCTCTATTCTCTCAAGAGCTTTAATTATTTGTTCCTTATCTTTTGTAAGAGCAAACCTCACATAACCTTCTCCATCTTCGCCAAATCCGTTTCCGGGAGTGCAAACTATATTACATTTTTTTAGCAGAAGCATTACAAGTTCTGACGACGTATAACCAGGCGGAACCCTAAGCCATATATAGAAAGCAGCTTCAGGCTTTTTTACACTCCACCCCATTTTATTCAAACCTTCGGCAAAAATATCCCGCCTTTCCTGGTATATCCTGTTAAATCTCTTCGTGTCTGCTTCTCCCATTTCAAGAGCTTCTATACCGGCAATCTGAATAGCCTGAAATATACCAGAATCAATATTGGCTTTCACTTTGGAAAGCCCGGTAATCATATCAGCATTCCCCACAGCAAAACCGACCCGCCAGCCAGTCATACAAAATGTCTTTGAAAGGGAATGAAATTCAATGCCTACACTTTTGGCTTTATCCGCCTGGAGAAAACTTGGCTGTTTTTTTCCATCAAAAAAAATCTCCGTATAAGCGGCATCATGGCAAACCATAATGTTATTATTCTCGGCAAATTGCACCACCTTTTTAAAAAAGCCTAAATCGCACGTCGCGGAAGTCGGATTATTAGGATAATTGAGATACATCATTTTCGCTTTCGCGAGTTCCTGGGAATCAATAGCATGAAGATCAGGAAGGTAATTATTTTTTTCAAGAAGAGGCATAAAATAAGGGTCGCCGCCGGCAAACACTGTCGCGGAATAATAAACGGGGTATCCCGGTTCCGGGATAAGAACCACATCCCCCGGATTTATAAGAGCAAGAGGAATATGGGCAATTCCTTCTTTTGAACCGATTAAAGGCAAAATTTCTTTTTGGGGATCGAGCTTTACATTAAACCTTTTTTTATACCAGGCCGCGATAGCTTCACGGAACTCAGGCATCCCCGCGTCAAGAGCATACTTATGGTTTTGGGGATCCTGAACTGCCTTATAAAGTTTTTCAATTATGTGCCCGGGGGTCGGCATGTCCGGATCTCCGACGCCAAGATCAATTACATCTTTTCCTTCACTCTGCAGGCTCCTTTTCGTCTTATCTATTTCCGCGAATAAATATGGCGGCAGTTTTTTCAATCTTTCTGATAATTTTATTTCTATCGGCATTTTATTCTCCTTACTTAGTAATCAGCCAAAAAGTACATCTTTCATCGTATAAGCTCCTGCCGGTTTATCCTTAATCCATATGGCTGCCCGAACAGCTCCTCTGGCAAAAGTGTCCCTTGTGTGCGCTTTATGAGTAATCTCTATTCTTTCACCGGCGCCTGAGTAAACCACCGTATGCTCTCCTATCACATCACCTGTTCTAACGGCGTGAACCCCAATTTCATTTTCAGGTTTTTCACCAACCATTCCTTCCCGGCCATAAACAAAATTGGTTTTTCTATTACTTTCTTCCCTTAAAGAATCTTTAATCGTATCAGCAAGAGATTTGGCTGTTCCTGAAGGCGCATCTTTTTTGAATTTATGATGTGTTTCTATTATTTCGATATCATATTCCTTTCCGAGCAAAACTCCTACTTTTCCAACAAACTGGAGCAGAAGATTTATACCAACACTCATATTTGAAGATATAAGAAGAGGAATTACCTTAGCATAAATTGAAAGTTTTTCAAGATCATCATCGGCAAGGCCGGTTGTCCCGACTACAACAGCTACCTTATTTTCGGAGGCCTCCTGAATATTGTTCATTGAAGCTTCTTTCGCGGAAAAATCTATGAGAACATCGGCATTTTCCAAAATCTCACTAATTGAATCCACAATTTTTATTTCCGCGGGCCCAGCTCCCGCGACTTCCCCCGCATCCCTGCCAACCATGCCATGGCCTTTTGCTTCACAGGCTCCAACAAGTTTCGTTTCTGTATGGGAAAGAATTACATTTATGATTCTTTTTCCCATTCTTCCCGCGGCTCCGCTTACAGCTATATTGATCATATAATCCACTCCCATTTACTACTTTAAAGTATTCCGTATTCTTCAATCTGAGCTTTTATTATAGCCCTGGATTTTTCGGAAGGGCTTACCAACGGCAGTCTGAATTCCTCTTTAATCAACCCCTTCATAGCCATTGCTGTTTTAATCGGAATCGGATTTGTCTCAATAAACATAACTTTACACAGGTTAAAAAGCTTATAATGCAGCTCCCTAGCACGTTCACAATTACCTTCTTCCATTGCCGCCGTTAAAGCACGTACATCAGAAGGAACTATATTAGCCACAACAGAAATTACACCGGTTCCGCCAACAGCCATTATGGGCATTGTCATTGAATCATCACCGGATAATACAGTTATTCCACACAGAGATATTATTTTAGTAACCTGATCCATTTTACCACTGGCTTCTTTTATCGCCACTATATTGCTCAATTCCGACAATCTCGCTACGGTTTCAGGCTCAATGGAAATTCCAGTTCTGCCGGGAACATTATAAATTACTATCGGAATAGAAACTTCTCCGGCAATTGCTTTGAAGTGGCTGTATAATCCTTCCTGCGTGGGTTTGTTATAGTAAGGGGTAATCACAAGCGCGCCATCAGCACCGGCTTCATAAGCATGTCTGGTATATTCTATTGCCTCTGCCGTATTATTTGATCCTGTTCCGGCGATTACCGGCACTTTCTTCTTTACCTCATCTATAACTATTTCAATAACCTTTTTATGCTCTTCGGGGTTGAGTGTTGGAGATTCACCGGTTGTCCCACAGGGAACTATACCCGATGTGCCTTCTTCGATATGCATTCGAACCAGGCTTCTCAAACAATCTTCATCCACCTCCCCATCTTTAAATGGGGTAACAATTGCTACAAGAGAACCTGCAAACATATGTACCTCCGTGTTTTAGTATGTAGTCCCCTCTGGGGAGGCTACACTGCGTTCCGCACTATGTAGTATTTAGTATACGGTCTTTAAAATAATTTACCGGTATATATAATCCGCGCGGGGCCTGTCATGTATACTTTTTCAAAAGAGCCGCTCTCTTTACCGTATTCAACAGTTATTTCATCTCCGCTTCCGGCAACAGCTTTCACGGGAGAAACAACCCCTTTCAGCTCGCTCGCAAGGATACATGACGCTACCATACCGGTACCACAGGCAAGTGTTTCCGCCTCAACCCCTCTTTCATATGTCCTTACTTTTATTTCTTTTTTGCCTGTTACACAAACAAAATTTACATTAGTACCCGCGGGGCTAAATTCGGAAGCATATCTTATAGCTTTACCAATTGATGCAACATCCGTTTTTTCAATATCATCAACAAAAATTACTACATGAGGAACTCCCGTATTAATAAAATCAACAGTCAAGGTTCTTTCAGGCAAAGATACGTTAATATCTTTTCTAAAATCAGAAGGATTGCTCATCAGAACCCTGACATTTTCACCGAGTATATTAGCTTCAAGAACACCGGCCCCGGTTTCAATTTTCATTTTCTCAGGCGCTATCCTGTTGACATAGGCAAACCTGGCAATGCACCGTGCTCCATTACCGCACATTTCCGGTTCCCCTCCATCGGGATTAAAAATCCTCATTTTAAAATCAGCAGAATTTGATTTTTGAAGAAGGATAACCCCGTCGGCACCAACAGATTTTTTTCTGGCACATAATTCAAGGGCCATATTAGATTCAGGAACGGGAAACACACCATCCCTGTCATCTATAACTACAAAATCATTTCCGGCGCCTTCTATTTTTGTAAATTGCAGTCTCGTTTTCAATTTACATCCTCTAATCTAATAAGATCGACATACTCTTCTCTTTTTCTTATGAGATGCACCGAGCTGCCATCAATAAGTATTTCCGCGGGGTGAGGCCTGGAATTATAATTGCTGCTCATGACAAAACCATAGGCTCCAGCACTGAATACGGCAAGACAATCTCCCTGTTTGAGCTTTTCGATTTCCCTATCCTTCGCGAAAAAATCCCCTGATTCACAAACCGGGCCCACAATATCACAAACAGTTTTTTCCTTTTCTTCCTTCTCTATAACCGGCATTATAGAGTGATAAGCTCCATAAAGGCTCGGCCTCAACAAATCATTCATACCCGCATCGATAATCACAAAATTCTTTACCGGCGATTTTTTAACATACTGAACCCGGGTTAGCAAAATACCGCTGTTTCCCGCGATAAATCTGCCCGGTTCGATTATTAATTTAAGCCCTAACCCTTCCAGTTCCGGCAAAACCGCGTCAGCAAATGTTTTCGCGTCAAATGTCACTTCCTCTTTATAATTAATTCCCAACCCGCCGCCAATATCAATATTCTCAAGCTTGATACCCGCGGATTTTATATCATTAATCAACGGCTTTATTTTTCTTATAGCGTTGACATAAGGAAACGTATCTGTAATCTGGGATCCTATATGCATCTGGATTCCTTTTATCTCAATGTTTTTCAAAGTTGAAGCATATTTATAGAGATTCAAACCCTCCTTAATATCCACGCCAAACTTATTTTCACTTTTTCCGGTAGTTATATATTTATGGGTTTTGGGATCAACATCGGGATTAATCCTTATGGCCACGGAGCCCTTAATTCCCATAGTTCCGGCAATTTTATTTATCCTCTCAAGCTCCTGTTTCGATTCGACATTAAACATCAATATTTCCTGCTCAAGGCCATATTCTATCTCGTCTTCTGTCTTACCTACCCCGGCAAATACAATCCGGGACATATCAGAACCAATCTCTTCAGCCCTGAAAAGCTCTCCTCCGGATACCACATCAAACCCGCTTCCCATATCTTTTAAAATCCTCAATATTGCCAAATTCGAACACGATTTTATGGAATAACAGATCAAATGATCAATCGCCGAAAACGCTATTTTAAGGGAGTTAAATTTTTCAATAAAAGACTTCTTGCTGTAAACATACAGAGGCGTCGCGAATTTTTTAATTAATTCGCTTACCTTTACTTCCTCACAAAATAATTCACCGCTTCGGTATTCGAAAGACTCCATCTTGTGTCCTTTATTGACTATATACGATTCACGATTCGCCGCTTTTTAAATCCACTTCTTCAGTTCTTCTTTTACTTTAGACGGAGCAGGGCTCCCTGAAGATTTCTTCAACTTAACAGAATTTTCAGCATTTAAAATTTTAATAACATCGGAGCTGAATTTACTCGAAAAAACCTTAAGAGCCTTTAAATTAACCTCCTCCGGTTTTTTCTTCGCAATGTTTGAGGCCATTATTTCGCCCACCACATGATGAGCATCCCTGAATGGAAGGCCTTTCTTAACCAGATATTCCGCAATATCTGTCGCAAAAAGCCCCAAATCTTTATTTACCAAATTATTTATAACCTTTTTATTTAAAGTTATGCCATTTACAAATTCTGCCGTAATTTCAAGCATTTGAGTAACCGTATCGACAGAATCAAAAAGAAGTTTTTTATCCTCCTGCATGTCACGGTTATATGTCATCGGGAGGCCTTTCATAACCGTTAACATGGCAACAACATTTCCTATAAGCCCGGC